>CAIVCU010000233.1 GCA_903904495.1 uncultured Chlorobiaceae bacterium | reverse complement strand
TCTTCGTAAAGATCTTCAATGTAGGGGGCATTGCCACCGAAAAGATAGGAACTGCTGCTATACTGCTGCATCATGATCTGACGGGCTTTTTTTCGATAGGGTTTGCGGGACAGGATGATAGACTGGCGAGTCCCATACGCGGAATGCGGGGAAGTAAAATATTTTTTCCTTGTGAGTTACTGCAAAAAAGGGCAAAGGCTTGATCCATTCTCTTTTCAGTACTTTACGCTATAACAGTGAATTGATCTGAAGTATAAGACATATCAGTGCTTATTTCGAAGAAATTTCAGAAAATAAAGAGAAATCCTTTATTGTGACAAGAGATGTTATGTGCAAAACACTTTCAGTGCCAGAGGACAGAGAACAAAGATTAAGGAGCGGTCTGAATTTTGCTGGTATGGGTGATCTTAGATAAAAAGTTCGAGATCCCGTTTATCTAATGTTTTCGTTATAACTAATGATTGGGTGAGTTATTAAGAACCGTGTACTTTTTTATACGTTGTGGATATGGGTTTAAAAGCCGGATAAATAAAATGCTTTTGAATTACGAGGGATAATCATTTAAATTCGCTGATGATATTGTGATGATTCTCTAATCAATATTTTTACCCTCCTGATGACTATGAAACGAATTCTGCCAGTTTTGGTTCTCTCTCTTTTTTTGCTCGCTTCATGCAGTAAGGAGGCTCCTCCTGACAAAGAGGAACTGACTGAGTCAAAGGAAGAAGCCGCTGCTGAACAGAAACTTGCTGTTGGCAAAACAATTTACGATGCCAACTGTGGCGGTTGCCATAATTCCGATGTCGCTGGCGCTCCGACGCCGGGAGACAAATCTGACTGGAAAGATCGCATCCCGATGGGTGTATCTGTTCTGGCAAAAAAAGCAATTGAAGGGTACGAAGGGAAAAGAGGAGTGATGCCGCCAAAAGGAGGGAATGAGGTTTTGACCGATGAAGAGGTAACTTTGGCAGTCAAGTACATGATCAGTATAACCAAAGAGTAGTCTTGGGTAAATTCCTCGAAGCGTTGCTTCATGAATGAGTCGATCATCTTTGAATTAATACCTCGTAGCTCTGCTGCGAGGATCCTTTATTCCATGGGGATGAAATGGACAAATTATCAAGCCGATAAAAAAGTCAGCATAAATGTTGTTCCAATATTCGGCTTGCTGTTTACCCCTACTGTTATCTGCTGCAGATCGGCAAGTTTTTTTACAATAGAGAGTCCTACTCCAACTCCTCCGTTTTTTGAGTTTCTTGACTCATCGACACGATAAAATCGGTCAAAAATCTTTGGCATATTTTGTTCAGGGATTCCGATACCCTGGTCAGCAATACTGCAGGTTATATCACTCCCATTATGTTCAATGGCTATAGTTATTGCTGAACTGACCGGAGAATATTTAATAGAGTTCGAAAGTATATTTTCAAAAATCATTTCAAGCATTGCAGGGTCAGCAGCAACTTTTTCATTGTCTGATTTTTGTACAGTAATTGAAATATTTTTTTCTAATGTTACAGTTCGCATTCTTGCGAGAACATCGTCAATAAGCTCCGGAAGTATTATCTCCTCAATATTTGGACTGATTTTGTTTCCTTCATAAAGTGCAAGCACAAGAAGTTTATCGATTATTCGTCTCATCCGGTTTAATTCGATAAGGCAGAACTGAACCCTGGCCTCATAATGCTCTATCGCTCTTGGTTTGCGTAACAGAACTTCCAGTGTGCCTTTAACCACTGAAAGCGGGGTATTCAGCTCGTGTGATGCATCAGCTGTAAATTGCTGCTCGCGCTGAAATGCATCCTGTAAACGGTCAAGTAGAGCATTGATAGTTGCTGATAATCGATGCAATTCATCCTGATTGTGGGGGAGAGGTATACGTTGAGTAAGATTTGTTTTCGTGATTTTTTCAGCTGTCGTAATGACATCATCAATTGGCTTTATGCTTTCTCCCGCAATAAAGCGCGTCAGAACAAAAAGCGTTACAACAATAACAGGAAATGAAAAGAGAAATATGATCTGCAATTCCTGCAAAAACGTTAAGGCATTCATAAGAGAATGGGCGACAATAAGATATCCTTTTATGACGCCATCAGGATTTACGAGAGGTACCTGTACGTGGCGTAACATTGAACCGTCAACCCTGCCGTTAAAGTATATAGTATCTGAGTTGCTGGGTTTAAAAATTAATGTTCTGGTGGAAAGATTTTCTGATTTTTTAAGAACTTTTCCTTGATCGTTGACGAGTTGAATAAATTCAAGATCGATATCAAAATTCCGTTGTTGTATTTTTTTTTCTTTATAACTCTCGCTGTCATCATCAAATTTATTTGCGTGCGCAAGATCATTAAAATATTGATCTTTCAGTTTTAAGGTTGAAATTGTTTCGGCAACCTCATACATCAGTGCATCATCGTTATGACTGGACACAGCTCGGTCAACTAGAAATAAAATCCCGCTGAAAATTAGGGCGATCAACAATGATGTTGCGATGGTATAGTATGTCGCTATACGATTACGCAAACTCATGCGGGGCATTTTATTCAGAATAAATGACATGCCCATTTGTTTGCTTCTCATAACAGGTCGCGTTCGCGTACTATGTAGCCTACTCCATAGATGGTTTGTATTATTTTTCTCCCTCCGGCTTTTTCTAATTTCCTGCGTAGAAATGTGATAAAAACGTCAACTACTGAAGTGTCGGATTCAGGAGTGATATCCCAGACTTGCTGAAGAATGCGATTTCTTGTACACACACTGTCCATATTGTGAACAAGGTACTCGAGTAAGGCAAATTCTTTGGGAGTAAGGGTGATTTCTTTCGAATCGAAAAATACCTGATGACTTATGGGATTGATAGTAAGTTTTCCGGCCTTGAGAGTATTGTCACCAGTGAGGCTTTTTTTGAGTTGCGCATTAATGCGTACCAGCAGCTCTTCAAATTCAAAAGGTTTTTTGATATAGTCATTTGCGCCGGCTTCGAAACCGAAGACAAGGTCATCCAGAGTTTTTTTTGCCGTTAGAAATATTATTGGAACCATATTTCCTGTCTTTCGAATCTGCCGGCATACCTCAATACCACTGATAATAGGAATCATCCAGTCCAGGATGATCAGGTTATAGTGATTGCTCAAAGCGAGTTCGAGTCCGCTTTTGCCATTATTTGCAATATCAACGGAATAGTCAGCCTCCTCTAATCCTTCTTTGAGAAAACTCGTTATTCCCGGTTCGTCATCGATGATGAGCAGTTTCAAATTTTTCATGAATGATGCTGTGAATTGTGATATGTAATCTCACAGGTTAATACAAAGTAGTAAGGAGGTTTAGAGTGTTATAACATATAATTGTTGACAGGTCACATAACACTCAATTTATCTCTTGTAATTATAAATAGTTATTGGTCTGAATTTTTATTCACGCCTAAGCGTTTAGTAAACCAGCAATTAAGATATCATTTTTTCAAATACTAATCGTCATCCCCGCCTCGTCCCTCTCCTTTCCCTCCTTCCTTGCTTCCATCGCGATGGCATATCATGCAGTTCTGGAAGTTGAATATTCCTTCTTTTTCATGCTTATAAACCATACGCGACTGTGAATGTTCATGGCAGTTGTAGCAGGTGTATTTTTTATAATTACCCGGATCGGTATGGCAGGTAGCGCACCTTGCCTTGTGATTACCGTCAAGCCTGAAATACCTGTCATGGTTATAGGTTGCCGGTTTCCATGCAGTTGTACTATGGCATGTTGTACAGTTTGCCTGTGACTGCAGGTGCAGATTGTCATTTGGCTGCTCAGTCTTGTGGCAGATTGTGCACTGCTTGACGGATGACGCTGTCAGTTTATTGTGATCGAACGTTGCCGGTTTCCAACGGTTTGTCCCGTGGCATTCAGAACAATTACCTTTTGCATAACGATGCAGGGCATCTTGCGGTTTTTTATTCTTGTGGCATGATATGCACTCCTTTTGCTGTAAAAGCGAAAGTGAAGCATGTATAAACGGTTTTAGTGCTTTTGCTGCAGCCATACCCCTGTGATCGGTATGACAATCGATGCAGGTGTTGGCCGCAACTTCTCTGTGAAACAGAACCTTGGTGGAATCATTTGATAGCAAACTGCCCGCCACATTCCTGATGCTGATATCGTTCTGTTTGTGACAGCTGATACATTGAATGGAAGTAGTTCCAGTAAATGGTTTGTGACACTTCAGACACTCTTGTTTCAATGACTCATGGCCTTTCAAGAGCGGCCCTGGGCTGAGCAGCATGTCGGGGAATGTGGCGGCGAGAGCACCAAGAATTATGGCTGACACTATAAAAACAAAAAATAGTACTCTCAAGAGTTTACCTCCAGTTCAGGAAAAATGTTATGCTCAGAATATGGATGAGGCTCAATGCCATCAATAGAGAAACCATAGGCATATGGACGGCTCTCCATTTCTCCAGAGTTTTGACGGTCAGAGTATCCCAGTATTGCTGTCGGTCAAGGTTTTCATCATTAACTTCTATACCAAGTTGTTTTATCTTCATCTTTACATCATCCCTTACTTTTTTGAGCAGGTATTGCCCGACATGTCCGCTGCCGGTGACTATCAGCATAAAGGCAGTCGCTGCCCAAGGAAGAATTGCATTGAAATGGATTCCTGAATGAAGGAGAATCATCAGGGTTCCTATCCAGCCTGCTTTGCAGTGAAGCCAAAGAAAAAATTTAAGAGTTCCCTGGTGAATAAGTTTGCTTTTACGTGCAGAATAGCCAAAGGAAAAAACAAGAAAAGCAGTACCGGCAAATCCCATATACCGACCTATCCAGGCGAGATGTGCAACGTGCAGAAGGTAGTCAAGTGAAATAGCCGCAATAATCAGCAGTAGATAGGATAGCGTGAGAGGTAAAGTTCGTTGTATAAGGACAGATTTCCACATGGTTCAGCATCGTCAAGGCATTAATATCATTTGGGAACAAGATATCATGCCCACCCTATAGAGCCCTTAAGAGAGCCTTAAAAATCGACTAAACATCATTGAGTGCAAACACCGGATGGGTTGATTATCTCAAAACCATGAAGCTTGCCAAGGCAAAAGAAGTTCAAGAACCCCATATGTTGTCTATAGGGAGATGAAGCTGAATTGGTTCTCAGTAACTTCGACTTTATTCAGAAATGATGTATTTCCGGAAGATGAGAATTGCTATATGACTGTCGTTGAAAGTTTCTTGTTCGGCGATAGCATCTCTTTTGCCAGTCAGGCGTTAATCAATTTTTCTTGAGTCGCTTAATTGAAACACACGGGTAGAGTTACTGATGAATTCACAGATCTTGTCATCGATACATACAGAGATCGGTGGTGCTGAACTGTCACTTCCATGGACGGTGAGCGAATTGTGCGTCAGTCGAAGATAGAGAGAATGTCCACGGTAGCGGATGCGCATGTCGAGGCGCTCTATTGGTATCGGTAATTCAGGATGAAGTCGAAGAACATTGCCTCTTGCTTCTATACCTGTCAACACTCGCTGTACTAGATCAATGGTGCCGGCCATAGCTCCAAGGTGGACACCCTCTGCTGTTGTTCCATGCTGAATATCGCGCACGTCGCTCTGCAGTGCCTCCACAAAAAAATGTATCGCACGCGGCCGGTCAGAACGCGCAAGTACCCAGGCGGACACAACACGGGAAAGTGTTGACCCCTGACTCGAACGATCAACATAGTAAGCGATGTTTCGTGGAATGGTTTCGTATTCAAATGGATAACCCAGACGTTTAAATAACTCGCCGATCTCTTCAGCCGAAAAGAGGTAGAATAACATCAGCACGTCTGGCTGTTTGGAGAGCTTGTATCGGTTGGCAGAATCGTTTTCCTGCTCAAGAATGAGGTCGAGACGCTGAATATTTCCGTAACGGGTCTGGTAGTTATCTAGGTCAATTTCGTGCAGATTTTCGTAACCCTCGAACTGACTGATGATGCCATTATCCTGAAACGGAATATAGATCCGGCGGCTGATGTCGTCCCAGCGAACGATATCCTCCGCCGATAAGGCAAGCCGGGTTGTGAGTTCAGCACGACGGACATCGGAAAGCAGATCGAGCACCTCAAGAGCCCTGCACAACACCCATACTGCCATGATGTTGGTATAGGCATTGTTGTTGAGGCCCGGTGTTGCTGAATCAGGATAGGCATCATGAAACTCATCAGGCCCCATCACTCCATGGATTTCGTAACGCTCTCTATCAGGATTGAAGAGAGCGATGCTCGACCAGAAGCTGGCGATATCAAGGATCATCTCTGCTCCATAAGAATAGAGAAACTCGACATCATGTGTGACCTGATAGTACTGCCATACATTATGAACGATTGCACTGCCGACATGGCGTTGCAAATAAGAGTTGTCGGGCACCCAGCGCTGCGAGCGCGGATTCAGGTTGAACTTCTGAGTCTCTTCCTGACCGTCGCTTCCACTCTGCCACGGGAACATCGCTCCCTTATATCCTGCCTCCCTGGCGGCAGCGCGAGCCTCATTGAGGCGCCGATAGCGATACATCAGAAGCGAACGTGTTATTTCAGGCATACGAAAATTGAAAAACGGGAAGATGAAGAGTTCATCCCAGAATATATGACCCTGATAGGCTTCCCCTGTCCAGCCACGTGCAGGGATCCCTGTATCGGATCCGATTGAATTGGGTGATACGGCCTGCAGCAGGTGAAACATGTTCAACCGAAGCAGCATCAAGGCGTTTACCGGTAACGTGTGGTTGGTTCTGATGTGTATGTCGAAACGACGCCACAGATAGCTCCAGGCTGACAGATGTTCTCTCAGGATGGTATCGAAACGACCGGTACGGGCAATCGACTTGTGCGCTTCAAACCCGCACTCGGATATGGCAAGATCACGTGATGTATAGAAGGCGGATACTTTTTCAAAAATCACTGTCTCACCTTGTTTGAGATCGACATCAAGTTCCTGACCGATGTATCCCGGCTCCTCAATATGATGGCGCTCAACATTGAGAAACTTTCCATTGAGGAATACTTGCGTTCTTGCCAGTTCTGCGAGATGAATATTAGACTGATTGGTCCGCACCAGCATGAATACGCCATCTTCACCAACAGAGGAAGTGGAGACTGTTTCAATGTGCTTGTTATTGAACTTTTGATAAAGCTTTGCACCTGCATTGATGATGCGGCCATTGATCCCCGATTGCACTGTAACTTTAGCCGACCAGTTTTCAGCGGTTAACGTCAGTTCCAGTGCACCAAGATGCATGTTGCTCATCGAGACCAGAGATCGCTCTTTGAGCGTCGTTCGCCGTCCCATGGCATCATCAAATTGGATGCTCCGCAATAATATTCCTCCCCTCAGATCAAGTTTCTGACGATATGACAGAATTTTTGCTTTTCCTGGATCGAACCACTCCTCTCCGTCAATACGAAACTTGAGCATAAGCCAGTTGGGGAAATTCACGATATCCTCATTTTCGATCACACGACCGGCGATCTCGGTAAACAATCGATTGTAGCCGCCGGCAAAATAGAAACCAGGATAGTGAATACCGTCGGCCACTGACCCGATACCAGCTCCGCGCATCGTGACATAGCCATTTCCAAGGGAACACAAGGCTTCACGGATACCTTCCTGTGCCGGATCATAACCATCAAACATCAGTGACCAGGATGAAGATGATTTTTCTTCTTCCACACGAACTTGAGCCAGATCGGACACCACAATATCAGCACCGGCATCTTGTAGAGCCAGCGTATGTCCGGTGGTACGATCAATACCAATGACGCAGCCGAATAAACCTGCCCGTCCTGCCTCAACCCCGGCAATCGCGTCCTCTATGACAACGGTACGCGCCGGTTCTACTCCGACAAGCCTTGCGGTTTCAAGAAAACTATCAGGCGAAGGTTTACCCTTGATGTTAAGGCGGCTGATATCCGTTCCATCCATGTGAGCGTCAAACAGCTTCGATATCCCGGCAGCATCAAGCACCTCTCGGCAATTATTACTGGAGGTGGTGACGGCTGTCTTGATGTTCAGTGCACGAAGTTTTCTTACCAGGGCTATCGATGTTTCATAAGGCTCAACACCTGCCTGTTGAAGGTGTAACAGGAAATACCGGTCTTTCAGATTTCCCAGCGAGCATACGCTTTGTACATCGGGACCGTCTTCGGGTGATCCCCACGGGAGATCGATTCCGCGTGAACTGAGGAAAGCGGATGCTCCATCGTAACGCGGTTTGCCATCAACATGAAGGAGGTAGTCTGAGTCTATATCGAAAGGAACAAAAGGGTAGCCGTTTTTTGTGGCACGTTGCTCGAGAAAATTGTCGAACAGCTTTTTCCAGGCTGAGGCATGTAATTTCGCGGTGTCGGTCAGTACGCCATCAAGATCAAACAGAACTGCATCATAGTCCTGAGGATAGAGTGTGATGGCGATGTTCATTGAGCAGCATTAGTGTTTGTTAATAAGCGAAGAAACCGATCAATAGGCTTCGGATTGGCCACTTGTTCCCGATTCGTGTAATTAATGGACATATACGTATCTCTCCGTTTGTCATTCCGATACGAAGTGAGGAATCTATATTGTTTCCAATGCGAGACACTATTACTGCCCCCATTTCCAGTTTCGTATTTCAGGCATATCCTCACCATAGGTACGGATATACTCTTTATGGGCTATCAGACGCTCCTGAACATATTTTTTTACATACGCAGCCCTCTGTCTGAGCCGGGGAACACGATCCACTACATCAGCAACAAGATGGAATCGGTCAAGATCGTTCATAACCACCATATCAAAAGGGGTGCTCGTCGTTCCCTCTTCTTTATAGCCGCGAACATGCATATTATCATGATTAGTTCTGCGGTATGTCAGTCGGTGAATAAGCCATGGATAGCCGTGATAGGCAAAAATGATCGGTTTATCGGTGGTGAAGATATCATCAAAATCCCTGTTCTTCAGGCCGTGAGGATGCTCTTCAGGAGGCTGAAGAGTCATGAGATCAACGACGTTGACAACACGAATCTTGAGGTCTGGAATTTTATCCCGTAATATATCGACGGCTGCGAGGGTTTCAAGTGTTGGAACATCCCCTGCACAGGCCATGACCACATCCGGGTCACCATCCATAGTGTCATTTGATGCCCACTCCCATATTCCGATGCCGATTGTGCAGTGTTTTACGGCAGCCTCCATGTCGAGCCACTGCCATTCCGGTTGTTTCCCGGCTACAATAACATTGATATAGTTGCGTGAACGCAGACAGTGATCGGTGACCGAAAGCAGCGTGTTGGCATCAGGCGGCAGATAGACACGGATAACACCTGCTTTCTTGTTGACGACATGATCGATAAAACCGGGATCCTGATGGGAAAAGCCGTTATGATCCTGCCGCCAGACATGCGAGGTCAATAAATAGTTCAGAGATGCTATCGGGCGGCGCCAGGGGATTTGATAATGAGTTATCTTCAGCCATTTTGCATGCTGATTGAACATCGAATCAATGATATGGATAAAGGCCTCATAGCAGGAGAAAAATCCATGACGTCCCGTAAGCAGATATCCTTCAAGCCAACCCTGGCAGGTATGCTCGGAGAGTATTTCCATGACCCGGCCACTTGGAGAAAGGTGATCGTCGTAAGGCATGATATTGTCTATCCAGACACGGTCGGTAACCTCAAAGAGCGATCCAAGCCTGTTGGATGCAGTTTCGTCAGGCCCGAATACCCTGAAATTGGATGACTGTTCGTTCATTTTCATGACATCCCGTAAAAACATACCCATAACCCTTGTGGCTTCAGCCTCAACGGCGCCGGGAGAAGGAACGGAGACCGCATACTCCCTGAAATCGGGCAGATGCAAAGGTTTCAGTAGAACTCCGCCGTTGGCATGAGGGTTGTCACCCATTCTTTTCTTGCCTTTGGGCGCCAGCTCCTTGAGTTCCGGCTGGAGTGTTCCGGAAGCAGTAAACAGCTCATCAGGGCGGTAACTTCTCATCCACTCTTCAAGCAGTTTGAGATGAGCAGGATTTTCACGAACTTCGCCAAAAGGAACCTGGTGTGAGCGCCAGAAATCCTCTGTTTTTTTGCCGTCAACCTCTTTCGGGCCGGTCCAGCCTTTTGGGGATCGCAAAATAATCATGGGCCAGCACGCTCTTTCCGGAAGACCGTTCACCCTTGCTTCCCGTTGAATTCCGGCAATTTCATCAAGGCATGCATCAAGTGCGGCAGCCATATCTTGATGCATGGTTTCAGGATCCGAACCTTCAACAAAATATGCTCTGTACCCGTAGCCATTCATAAGACTCTCCAGCTCATCATGCGGTAACCGGGCGAGTAGAGCTGGATTGGCGATTTTATAACCGTTCAGGTGCAGAATAGGCAGAACAGCTCCGTCACGGGCGGGATTAAGAAATTTGTTTGAATGCCATGATGTGGCAAGCGGGCCTGTTTCAGCTTCTCCGTCACCAACAACGCAGGCCGCAACAAGATCGGGATTGTCAAAAACAGCCCCGAATGCGTGGGAAAGTGAATAACCGAGTTCTCCACCTTCATGGATTGAACCAGGGGTTTCAGGGGCAACATGGCTTGGTATTCCTCCGGGAAATGAAAACTGCCTGAACAGATTTTTCATGCCGGCCTCATCTTCCGAAATATTTGGATAATATTCGCTGTAGGTACCTTCCAGCCAGACATTTGCCACAATGGCAGGGCCGCCATGACCCGGTCCTGCAATGTAAATGACATCAAGGTTCCTCTGCCGGATCGCACGGTTAAGATGCACGTAAATGAAATTGAGTCCGGGTGTGGTCCCCCAATGACCAAGAAGGCGAGGCTTAACATGTTCAGGCTTCAGCGCTTCTTTGAGCAGCGGATTGTCCATCAGGTATATCTGCCCGACGGAGAGGTAGTTTGCTGCTCGCCAATAGGCATTCATCGAGTGGAGTTCCTCTTGAGAAAGCGTTTTCAGTGGCTCTCTTTCTGTTTGTTGATTGCTTCTTATCATCGTGCGCTCAAAGATTAAATTTCATTGCATTGACCTGTTCAAAGTCTTCAGAATTCTCATGGTATGGCGGGCAATCATCAACTCCTCATTGGTTTTAATAATCCGGATATCCACTTGTCCGTTCTCTGGCGATATTATTGTTGAATTTATACGGTTTTTCTCCTCGTCAACCCTGATGCCAAGAAACTCGAGGCCGGCGCAGATTCGGCTTCTGATTTCAGAGGAGTGTTCACCTATTCCTCCAGTAAAGACCAGCGAGTCAAGCCCTCCAAGCACTACGGACAGAGTCCCGATATATTTACGTGCCTGATAACAAAAAAGCTCAATAGCCTGTTTCGCCGAATCGTCAACCTCTTTCACCTTGAGCAGGTCACGCATATCGTCCGTGCTCCCGGAAACTCCGATCAGTCCAGACTGGCGGTTCACCATCTCTTTAATGGCCGCAGGAGTCATCTTGTTCTGCTGCAGAAGAAACAAAATCACGCCGGGATCAAGATCGCCGGAACGAGTACTCATCACCAGTCCACCGGCGGGAGAAAACCCCATCGTGGTTTCGATGCTTTTTCCGTTTTTTACAGCAGCCATACTGGCCCCATGACCAAGATGGGCGAGAATGATGCGCTTCTTCACTGCCTGAGCGCCAAGTTGACGCTTAAGCTCAATAAGGATGTACTCATAAGAAAGGCCATGAAACCCGTAACGCTGAACACCTTCTTTACGAATGGACTCGGGCAGCGCATAGAGCTTTGCAACCGCAGGCATGGTCGAGTGAAACGAAGTGTCGAAGCAGGTCACCTGAAGAGTTTCGGGAAATAGTCTGGCTACATGTCTGACTGCTTTTATTGCCTGAGGAAGATGCTCAGGAGCATAAGGGCTAAGTGACTCGAGCGATGTTATAAGCTCTGAAGTTACGATCTGAGGTGTGGAATAGAGAGGGCCGCCATGGACGATGCGATGACCAACCGCATCGGGTTTACTTCCTTCACTCTGTGACATGATCCACGAAAAGACATAATCGCATGCAGCATCATGATTCTGTGCTGCGACACTCTCACTTGAGAGAGAGATCCCTTGATCGTCCTGGACTGAAAACATGCCATTCCGGTCACCGATTTTTGTC
This sequence comes from uncultured Chlorobiaceae bacterium, assembly GCA_903904495.1. GTDB lineage: Bacteria > Bacteroidota > Chlorobiia > Chlorobiales > Chlorobiaceae > Chlorobium. Next base: position 1,987 of record CAIVCU010000233.1, on the reverse strand, counting down.
AATGAACCTGAAAAAATAAGGCGTTCAGTTTCACCGATCTCATACCATGCGAACTTTATGCTTGACGAACCTGTGTTTAAGGCTATAATTTTTTTTGACAACTGCATAGAAGGTTAAACATAGTTGCGTTCTCTTTGGCTGTCCTCGCTCATACTTTATTGATGAGTCGGCGGTAAAACCAACGCTTTGTCATCTCTGCCGAGATAATGTAAACGCCGACAATCAACAGCATCCAGACATAGAATGCGACAGGCAACCTTGTAAATCCGAATATTGGAGCCAACGGAGAAACAGGTATTGCGAGGACGAGTAAAACCACCAGCATAGTTGCTATGGTCAGGTACCTGCCGGGAAGACTTTTGAAAAAGGGCAGGCGGGTTCGAATCACCAGAACAATAAGCGATGCTGAAATAACCGATTCCATAAACCAACCAGTTTGAAAGAGGTTTTCTTTTGACTGCAGGATGAGAAGCAGTACACCAAACGTTACAAAGTCAAACACCGAGCTGAGAGCTCCGAAAGTGATCATATAACGCTGGATAAATCGAATATTCCATCGATGCGGCTGTTCAATGTTTATGGCATCGACCCGATCACTCGCAATGGTCATTTCAGGAAAATCGGTCAGCAGGTTGGTGAGCAGTATCTGCTTTGGAAGCAGGGGCAGGAAAGGGAGAAAGAGAGATGCGCCAGCCATACTGAACATATTGCCGAAATTGGCGCTTGTCGCCATAAAAACATACTTCATGGTATTGGCAAAAGTTTTTCTTCCCTCAATAATACCCTGCACTAGAACTTTCAGGTCTTTATTCAGCAGAACAATATCTGCAGCTTCTTTGGCTACATCAACCGCTGTATCCACTGAAATACCTACATCAGCATCATGAAGAGCTGATGCATCGTTAATCCCGTCACCCATAAACCCGACGACATTTCCTCCTTTTTTAAGCGCGATAATGATTCGTTCTTTCTGGTTAGGTTCCACTTCAGCAAAAATATCAGTGTGCATAGACTTCCGGAGCAAAGCGGCATCATTCATCCTCCGCATCCCGGAACCGGTAAGAATAACAGGTTTCCCGATGCCAATCTGTCGGCCAAGACTTTCAGCAACCAGAGCATTATCACCGGTAATAATTTTCAGCTCCACCCCAAGTCTTTTCAGCTCCTTGATAGTATCCTGAACATGTGGTTTAGGTGGATCAAAAAAAGTGACAAATCCCAGAAATATCATCTCTTTTTCATCCAGCCGGGAAAAGTTCTTCTCACTCTTTCCGGCTTTATAGGCAACACCGAGCGTTCGGTACCCCTCTTTGCTGAGCTTCGTATAGCGATCCATTATCTCAGACCGTTTTTCATCCAGAGCGACCGACTTTCCTTCTTCAGTTTCTGCGAGCGTGCAAACCTCAATGACCTGCGTAAGGGCGCCTTTGGTGATCACAATATTTTCAGATCCGTTTTGGATCTGCACCGTCAGACGTTTTCTGATAAAATCATACGGGACTTCGCTTTGTACCACAAAAGAGTTGTGAGCATCAGGGCGGCTGCTGACAATCGAAGCATCAATCGGGTTGCGGAATCCCTTTTGCAGTGACGCATTAAGCCAAGCATACTCCAATACTTTGTCCGATGGCTCTCCTGAAACTGATAAGGCTGCATTCAATTTTACTTTTCCCTCTGTAATAGTGCCGGTTTTGTCTGAACAGAGGATGTTCATGCTGCCAAAGTTTTCGATTGAGGAGAGGCGCTTGACGATGACCTGCTGGGCAGCCATATTACGGGCACCGGAAGCCAGATTGACCGTAATGATTGCTGGGAGTAACTGCGGTGTAAGACCTACAGCTAAAGCGAGAGAAAAAAGGAAGGAGTCAAGAACCGGTTTGTGGAGAAAAACATTGGTGGCAAAAATAATGATCATAAGAAGCAGGGTAATCTCCATAAGCATATACCCGAACCGGCGGACCCCGCGTTCAAAATCGGTTTCCGGCGG
>CAIVCU010000232.1 GCA_903904495.1 uncultured Chlorobiaceae bacterium | reverse complement strand
GTCATAAAAACCGTTTCATGCAACTGCGGCCAAACTCCTTTGTAAGGCATCACTTTTCCCATATTCTTATAACTTTAGAGAATTGATTAATACTTATTCTATTCTAATACCTAAGTTGATCGATTTGTAATAGTATGGGAAAAGTGATGCCTTATAAGGGGGTGTGGCCGCAGTTGCATGAAACGGTTTTTATGACGGACGGGGTTTTTGTTATTGGGGATGTGCATATAGGTGCTTATTCGAGTATCTGGTTCAATGCGGTTGTGCGGGGTGATGTTTGTCCTATCCGTATCGGGGAGAAAACCAGTGTGCAGGATAATGTGACGCTGCATGTTACGCACGATACCGGTCCGCTGAATATTGGGAACTGTGTTACTATTGGTCATGGTGCTGTGCTGCATGCGTGTACAGTGAAGGATTATGTGCTGATCGGCATGGGTGCTGTGCTGCTTGATGACTGTGTTGTTGAACCATATTCGATTGTCGCAGCAGGGTCACTGGTAAGGCAGGGTTTTACGGTTCCTTCAGGGATGCTGGTTGCCGGTGTTCCCGCAAAGGTCATGCGGCCGATTACTGATGATGAGCGTCGCAATATTGAGGAATCTCCGGAAAACTATGTGCGATATTCGCAGAACTATCTGGAGGATGAAAAAGCCAGTCAGCAATAAGATATAGAGCCTGCCAGACCTGTTTGACAACGGTGTTTCGGGCCTTGTACTCCTTGATGTTCTTTATGTCACTGAATTATCTCGTTTTGTTGCAGACTTCTTGATTTTTTTCAGATGGGTTCTTGCCTGTTTTCACTAAATTGCACCAGAAGTTTTTGATGTTGCCTGGTAGAGAGGTTTTTTTTCTTGTGCCATGGCAGGTCTTGTTTTTTTGAATGAATTACTGATAATCCTTTTCATGTTATGATGCAAAACGATGTTGTTGTTGTCGGCGGTGGTATTAGCGGCCTCAGCCTTGCTTTTTACTGTGTGCAGGCTGGCATGAAAACCACAATACTTGAAAAAAACGATACTATCGGCGGCTCCTTTGCATCTCCTTCCTACTCTGCAAACGGCAAAAAATTCTGGCTGGAAATGGGAGCGCATACCTGTTACAGTTCATATCAGAATCTTCTTGATATTGTTGAAGCGTGCGGGATTAAGGACTCAATCATCCCTCGTGCCAAGGTGCCTTTTACCCTCTTTATGAATGGGAAAATCAAATCCATTGTTTCCCAACTCAATATCCTTGAACTGCTTGTCTCTATACCGAACCTTTTCAAGCTGAAAAAAGATGGTCAGAGCGTAAAGTCTTACTACTCGAAAATTGTCGGTGAACGCAACTATCATAACGTTCTCAGTCATTTTTTCAATGCAGTCCCTTCACAGAAGACCGATGATTTTCCTGCTGATATGATGTTTAAAAGCAGAGAGAAAAGAAAGGATATGCTGAAGAACTATACGTTCAAAAATGGCTTGCAGAGTGTTGCACGGGCGATTTCCGCAAGGAGCGGTCTGAACGTATTTACCAACCAGGATGTGAATTCAGTGCGGTATGTCGATGGTCTCTATGAAATAAGAACTGCAGATGGCGGGGAGTATTCCGCCAAAACTCTTGTTCTGGCAACACCATCCAAGGTCTCGTCAAAGCTTTTAAAAGAGATCAATCCCGGTTTATCAACCCATTTCGGTCTGCTTAAGGCAGCTGACGTTGATTCTCTCGGTGTCATTGTCCGCAAGGAGAATATTTCCATGAAACCGGTTGCGGCTCTTATTTCCCCTGACGATGTGTTTTTTTCAGTTGTATCCCGTGATACGGTGCCCGATGATAACTATCGTGGTTTTGCTTTCCATTTCAAACCGGGTCTTGATGACAAGACCAAGCGAAGCCGTATAACGGAAGTTCTCGGTGTCAGCATGTCGAAGATAGAGCATACCGTTTCGAAGCTCAATACGGTGCCATCGCTGCGACTGGGTCATCACGAGTGGCTTGAAAAAACTGATGCCTTGTTGAAAAATGAAAAGAATCTTCTCTTGACCGGCAACTATTTCGGTGGTATGGCCATTGAGGATTGTGTAAGTCGCTCCCGAAGTGAATTTGACCGCATGAAAGGATAGAAACTTAGAGGCCCTGGGCAATTCTGTCCGGGGCTCAGCTTATTGTTAGTTTGCGTATGGAGACGATTGTTGCATTTTGGAGCTACCTTCAGGGACCTTACCTGATACCGGCAATAATTGTTGTGTCCACCATTCTTTTTTATCTCGCGGCAAATGCACTGTTCAGGATAGTTATAAAGGCTGTTCGCTCAAGGATCAAGGTTAACAGTGTGCCCTATGAGCTGATGGTCTGGCCATTCAGAATACTTGTTTCCCTCATTGCTCTTCCCCTGCTGCTTCATAATGTATCGGTCACTCCGGATACACGGGAATTTCTTAAACATTCCTTCCTGATCGGTTCCATTATCGGGGTTGTATGGTTCATTATGCGGCTGTTCCGGTTGTTTGAGCAGGTTATTCTCCAGCACTATTCGACTAAAGTCAAAGAAAATGAGTCTGCAAGAAAAATTGCCACGCATGTCAGTCTTGCC
>CAIVCU010000231.1 GCA_903904495.1 uncultured Chlorobiaceae bacterium | reverse complement strand
ATACTAGGCAACGTCCCTAAAGTTTTTTTGCAGACTTCTCAACCATAATCTGAGCACAGATTTTTCAGTTTACTTCGATCTGCCCCCTCTCCCGCGCTAGGAATTTGAGTAGTATGATAATGTCCTTCGCGGGATGAGGGTTGGGGAGAGGGAAATGGACAAATCTACGCTAAGACAACGTGCCCGCGATTTACGAAAAAACAGCACTAATGCTGAGAGGCATCTTTGGTATCATCTTCGAGCCAATCGACTTGGATTTAAATTCAAGAGACAAGTGCCAATAGGCACATACATCATTGATTTTGTCTGTCTTGAAAAACGACTGATTATCGAGCTTGATGGTGGTCAACACATGGACAATCAAATTTACGATACGAAACGTACTGATAGTCTAACTGCACATGGGTTTAAAGTGTTGCGCTTTTGGAATCATGATGTTTTTCAGCAAATGCCATCGGTCCTTGAAGTCATTATGAATGCTCTACTTTAAAGCTAATAGTATACTCGCAAACATCACTCCAGTGAGGTACATTCTGGCAGTTTTATCATACCTTGTAGCAATCCTTCTAAAACGCTTAATTTTCTGAAAAAATCGCTCAACAATGTTTCTTTCTTTATAAATATGGCGATCATGTACGGTTGGATTCAAGCGGTTCTTTTTGCTTGGGATAACAGCAGTTGTCCCATTCTCCATTAAAGCCTGCCGAAAACTATCAATATCATAAGCCTTATCCGCCAAAAAAAATTCACAATGCTCATTAGCCCAAAGGTCATTGGCAACTTGACTTTCATGTACCTGTCCAGGGGTTATGAGTATATTGACGAGTTGACCAAATGAGTCGACTTTGGCATGAATTTTAGTACTAAGCCCGCCAACACTAGAACCAATTGCTTCTGCGGCTTTGTCATAGCTGCTTCTCATCGCATCTTGATGCACTTTTATAATAGAGCCATCAAGCATGTGCCATTCGTGATCGCCATCTTTTTTTTAACTCCGCTAATATTGCAGTGATATAACCCTTTTTTGACCAGTTATTATAACGATTATAAACACTTTTCCAGTTACCATAGTTCGGTGGCAAATCTCGCCATGCAGCACCAGTACGCAGCATCCAACATATTGCCTCCATAAATAACCGATCATCTTTACCATGACGGCCTTTAGGTTTTGGAAGCAATTTTTCTAGACGAGACCACATCTTATCGTCAATGACCATCCGTGACATTCCCTCTCCCCAACCCTCATCCCGCGAAGGACATTATCATACTACTCAAATTCCTAACGCGGGAGAGGGGGCAGATCGAAGTAAACTGAAAAATCTGTGCTCAGATTATGGTTGAGAAGTCTGCAAAAAAACTTTAGGGACGTTGCCTAATAAAATATTGGGTATTCTATTCTTGATGAGCACTTCAGCTCCTGAAATTTTTGCAGCATATCTTTGGCTGTCCTCATTTTAGGTTAGGTTGCCTGTCTGAGTTGAGCGATGCTAATGCTTCAAGTATCTTTCCTGCTGAAGGTGTTTCTGCTTCAGGTAAGTTGAGCT
>CAIVCU010000230.1 GCA_903904495.1 uncultured Chlorobiaceae bacterium | reverse complement strand
GTTTTTGCTTATGATGGAGAGGTTTTTCTTTTTTTGTCACGAACTATTTTTTTTGATACGAAATCATGTTTGATGAAATTGAGTTTGACAAGATCAAGCGTCTTCCAAAGTATGTTTTTGCTGCGGTTAATGAGTTGAAAATGGCTGAACGTCGGGCCGGGGAAGATGTTATTGATTTTTCAATGGGCAATCCTGATGGTCCCACACCCCAGCATATTGTTGACAAGCTTATCGAGAGCATCAATAAGCCCCGCACCCATGGATATTCGGTTTCAAAAGGGATCTACAAGCTTCGAGGGGCGGTAGGTATCTGGTATAAGCGGAAGTACAACGTTGATCTGGACCTTGATCGTGAGGTTGTAGCTACGATGGGTTCCAAAGAGGGTTATGTGCATCTTGTGCAGGCTATCACCAATCCCGGTGATCTTGCGATGGTGCCGGACCCCTGTTATCCGATTCACTCTCAGGCCTTTATTCTTGCCGGCGGGAATGTGCACAAACTGAAACTTGAACTGAATGATGATTTAACCCTTGATGAGGCCGGATTTTTCCGGAATATTGAAAAGGCACTGCGTGAATCGTCGCCAAAGCCTAAATATCTGGTGGTGAATTTCCCGAACAATCCTACCACTGCCACTGTTGACCTGTCGTTTTATGAAAAGCTGGTTGACATTGCCCGTCAGGAGCGTTTTTATATTATCAGTGATATTGCCTACGCCGAGCTTACGTATGATGGTTATGTGACCCCCTCAATCCTGCAGGTTCCCGGTGCAAAGGATGTTGCTGTTGAGAGCTATACGCTGTCTAAAACCTATAACATGGCCGGCTGGCGTGTCGGTTTCATGGTTGGCAATGCGAAACTGATCGGTGCCCTTGAAAAGATAAAGAGCTGGCTCGATTATGGTACATTCACCCCTATACAGGTTGCTTCGACCATAGCTCTTACCGAGGATCAGAGCTGTGTTCAGGAGATTTGCGAGGTATACCGCAAGAGGCGTGATGTGATGGTTAAAAGCTTTGAGAATGCGGGCTGGCCGGTTGTCACTCCAAGGGCAAGCATGTTTGTGTGGGCGAAAATTCCTGAACCCTTCAGGGCAATGGGAAGTCTTGAGTTCAGCAAGAAACTGCTGAGTGAGGCAAAGGTTGCCGTCAGCCCCGGTATCGGATTCGGAGCTTACGGGGACGAGTATGTGCGTGTTGCCATGATTGAGAACGAGGAGCGTATCCGTCAGGCGGCCCGCAATATCAAAAAATTTCTGCGCGACCAGGAAGCATGAAAAGTAGCTGACAGGGGGTCAGAGATGTGCTTCAACTTCAAAAACCTCCTGAAAAGCCTGCTGCAGAGAGTCGAGGACCATACCCGATGAGACCAGGCTTGCAACATCGCATGCCAGATCTCCGGCCCTTCCGTGAAACCATGCTGCCGCGGCTGCAGCATTGACGATATCCGCTCCTTTTGCTGCCAAAGCAACAATAATACCGGCAAGAACATCTCCTGAACCTGCCGAAGCAAGAGCTTCAGTGCCGCTTGTGTTTAAAAGAACCGACCCATCCACGCTCGCAATAACGGTTGGCGCTCCTTTTAAAAGAATCGACACACCGTTACTGGATGCATAACTTTTTGCGGCTTCAACAGGGTCTGCTGCAATTTCTTCCACGGACGCTCCACAGAGACGGCTGAATTCTCCGTAATGGGGTGTAAGAATCGCCTGTCTGCAGTTTTTTAGTATTTTGGCAGTTCCGGCTGATGAGAGGGCGTAAAGCGCGTCAGCGTCAAGGATGAGCTTTTTGTCGTGAATTTCCGGATGAGCAAGAAGCTGTGTAAAGAAGTGAATCACATCGGTATCGCGACCGAGACCGCAACCGATCATGACAGCATCGGCCCAGGCGGCTTTTTCGACTATGGTATCCATATCCCTTCCGATAACCACAACTTCGGGTAATGCTATATGTATTGCCGATGCAAGAGCGATCGGTACCGAAAGGCAGACATAGCCTGCACCTGTTTTCAGGGCAGCTTTGGCTGAAAGTATGGCGGCCCCGAGCATTGAGGAGTGTTCGGTTTGTGAACCGGCAATAATCAGCACTTTTCCATTGGAATCTTTTGCACTGGCCGTTTCCCTGAGTATGAAGTGTTCGGCGGCGAACTCTTTATCGGTCAAGAGAGTGGAAGAGGGTTCGGCAAGAAAACCGGGGATGGAGATTTCTGCAACATGTACCTCTCCACAGTGAGATGGTCCCTCGTTGAGGTAGAAGCCTGTTTTCAGAAATGCCATGGTCACGGTAACATCAGCCACGATTGAGGGAGTGGCAGCCAATCCTGTGGTTGCGTCAAGTCCGGATGGAACATCGACAGCAAGTGTAAGAGCACCGGTTCGATCGCGGGTGCTGTTGATGAGTTCAATGCCCTCAAGAAGCGGGGAGGCAAGCACCATCTCCGATTCGGTTAAGCGCAGTCCGGTTCCTGTGATTGCATCGATGAGGATATCGTAGGAGCTTTCGCCGATGTAGGGGAGCGCTTCGTCATGGCTTGCAAATATACGCAGGCTGGAGGTGTGTTGCTTATATGCCTGGAGGGTAGTAAGACCTTCGCGATTCACTCCCTGAAGAGTGGATTCGGGATAGAGGAGGACGAGGTCAACTGATGCGTCAAGGTTAAGGAGGTGACGGGCAATGACAAAGCCGTCGCCACCATTGTTGCCTTTGCCTGCCACTACCAGAAAAGAGGTGCCGGCAAGCGAATCAGGCTGTTGAAGGGTCTCCTTTATGATGCGGAGAGATTCGCGCCCTGCAAGCTCCATCAGGCGGCTTTCGCCAATATGAAGCTCTTCTATTGCCGCCTTGTCGGCCCTTTTCATTTCTTTGGCTGTTAGAACCGGCAGCATGGTGGCAAGGATTAAAGTTCGTCAATATCTGTCACAACAGTTCGTCAAGGTGCAGCGAGCGCTCAAGCGAGTGATAGTAAGCATCGGTAAGCTCTCCGATCGGGAAATGAAGAATTTCTTCGCCGTTTATCGAAAGAACGGCATCGTGTTCGACCACTTTTCCGATAACCCGGACGGGAACATTGTGTTTGTTCGCTGACTCAATCACCTCCCGAGCATTGTCGGGTGCTATGCTGAGAATTACGCGTCCCTGAGCTTCAGAAAAGAGCTGCTTCTGGATATGGTATGGGCCGCTATCGGAATCCTCAAGCTCAACCTTGAATCCTAGCGGAGCAGCAGCGTTCATAATGGATTTTTCAGCAAGTGCAACGAAGAGTCCGCCGTCGGAAATGTCGTGTGCGGAGTGCACAAGTTTTTTCGAGGCAAGAGAAACCAGCAGTTCCTGAAGATTTTTTTCATGGTCAAGGTCAATTGCCGGAGCATCCTGACCCGGTGTTTCGTATTGCATGACAAGGTATTCAGAACCGTCCAGCGTTAGTTCAGGATAGCCGAGAAGCAGGATTGCATCACCGGAGTGCGTGAAGGTGGATCCTACGAGGTTGTCGATATCATCGAGAAGGCCGATCATGCCGATGGTCGGGGTGGGGTAAATGGCTGAACGCACACCGCCGATATTTGTTTCGTTATAGAAGCTGACATTGCCGCCGGTTACCGGTGTATTAAACGCACGGCATGCTTCGCCCATGCCACGAACCGATTCCTTGAACTGAAAGTAAACTTCAGGTTTATAGGGATTGCCGAAATTCAGGCAGTTGGTGATTGCCAGAGGTTTTGCACCTGAACAGGCAATGTTTCGTGCACACTCGGCTACAGCGATTTTGCCGCCTGCCAGGGGATTGAGATAGACGTAGCGGGCGTTACAGTCGGTTTTCATGGCAAGCCCTTTACGGGAGCCTTTGATACGGATAACAGCGGCGTCTGTATGGCCAACAGGCGTAACGGTGTTGGTCTGCACCATGGAGTCATACTGACGATAGACCCATTGTTTACTTGCAATATTGGGGCGTGAAAGCAGTTCACTGCTGAGAGCTCTGAAATCAAGGTTTTTATCCTCAACGAGCTTTGCAACCGGAGTTTCGGGCTTTTTTTCAACAGCTTCACGGATATAGACGGGAGCTCCTCCTCCAAGAACCAGCGATTCAGCCGGAATTTCGGCAACAACCTTACCGTGCTGAAAAACCCTGACATGGTTGTC
>CAIVCU010000229.1 GCA_903904495.1 uncultured Chlorobiaceae bacterium | reverse complement strand
GGGAATCAACGCTCATAAGCTTTCTTGAACTACTTGATATCAGAAATTTCAGGGAGCTCTCCAGTGACCAATACAACGATTACGACATTGCACTTATTGAAGGAAGCATCAGCCGGCAGGACGAGGTTGAACGGCTTCAGGCAATAAGGCGCCAGGCAAAAACTCTGATAGCATTCGGAACCTGCGCATGTTTCGGAGGGGTCAACAGCCTGAAAAACAAATTCCCTCTCAAAGAATCAGCAGCCGAAGTTTATCCGGGTATGCCGATAGAGACCATGCCTGTAAGAAAGATCAGCGAAGTAGTCAAGGTTGACCTCTCCATACCCGGATGCCCCGTAAATAAAGAAGAGGTAGAGCGTATTATGGTAAGTCTGGCAACAGGCTCTCTTGTGACGCTCCCCAAACACCCTGTATGTTTTGAATGCAAGGCACAGCTCAACACCTGCATGTTCGAGCTTGGCGAAATCTGTCTTGGACCGATCACCCGCGCCGGATGCAGCGCGGTATGCACAACCGGAAAAACTCCCTGTCTCGGGTGCCGCGGCCCGTCAGAAGAGATCAATATGCCGGCCTTCATCGGCCTGATAAAAGAACGAGAGCTCAGCCTCGATGACCTTGAGGAAAAAATTGCTTTTTATAATGCTTTTGATGGATTCAGCACTCATGAAGCGTGACTTTACTCTTGATATCAGGCACCTGACAAGGGTGGAAGGTCACGCAAATATTTCAATATCCGTTAAGGACGGAGAGCTTGTCGAAGCCCGATGGGCGGTTGTTGAAACGCCGAGGTTCTTTGAAGTGATGGTAAAAGGCATGAGCGCAGAGAGAGTGCCTTTTCTTACATCAAGAATCTGCGGGATCTGCTCAATAAGTCACGCACTGGCCAGTATAAGGGCACTTGAACGGGTAATGAACATCGCGCCTCCTAACAGTGCTGAAAACATAAGGCTCCTTGCCATGCACGGCGAAACCCTTCAAAGCCATGCTCTGCACCTCTTTTTTCTTGTTGCTCCTGATTTTACCGGCACCGAAAGTGTTCTGCCGCTGATTCACTCCCACCCCGATCTTATAAAGGCTGGCCTGCGACTCAAGGAACTCGGCAATGAGATCAGCACAGTTTCAGCAGGTCGATGCACTCACCCTGTCAGTCTTGTAGTCGGAGGAGTCAGCAAAGCTCCCGAAAAACAGCAGCTCCTAAAACTTCGCACCATGCTCCGGGAAAGCAAGCCGGCAATGGACACGGCATGTGCTTTTTTCCGTACCCTTGCCATTCCAGATTTCAAACGCGAAACAGAATTTATCTCTCTTTGTAACGGGTCAAGCTATCCGTCGATCGGAGGAGATCTTATCTCCACAGATGGCGTTAAAAGGGATGAGAATGATTACCTGTTGATGACCAACGAATACACCCGTGATTATTCCACTTCGAAATTCACCAGGCTCAGCCGCGAATCGTCAGCTGCCGGTGCACTGGCACGATTCAACAACAACTACAATCAGCTCTCCCCAAAAGCGAAAGAGGTCGCCGAAAGCTTCGCCCTTGAACCAGTCTGCCACAATCCGTTCATGAATAACATCGCCCAGCTTATTGAGTGTGTTCATATTCTTGAAAATGCCGAAGAGCTTATCAACGTGCTGCTCGAAATGAAACCGGGAGAGATAAAAACACCATATACTCCGAAAGCCGGATCAGCAACAGGTGCAGTCGAAGCTCCTCGCGGGATTCTGTATCACCATATGGAAACCAATGAAGAAGGTAAAGTGGTTCGTGCAGACTGCATCATCCCGACAACACAGAATAATGCCAACATTCATTATGATCTGCAGGCCATTACCCGGCAAGCCTTAAAGAAAGGGAAAAACGACAGGGAGATAGAAAAGCTCTGTGAAATGGCCGTGAGATCCTACGACCCATGTATTTCATGCTCGGTACATTGAGCGGAGCGGAATACAAGCAGAAGGCAGGAAAGCGGGAGAGCTTTCCTGCCTTCTGAACTTAAAGAATCTCGACAAGTTCAATCTCGAAGGTAAGTTCCTGGCCGGCAAGCGGATGGTTAGCATCAAGCGTCACCGCTGTATCGCTGATATCGACAACCATCACAATAGCCTGCTGGTTGTCAGCAAGACCAACCTGAAGCTGTTGACCGATTTCAAGTTCCATATCAGCAGGAAACCTCTCCCTGTCTACATCGGTTACCAGCTCTGCGCTATGAATCCCGTAAGCCTCTTCAGCAGGAATAACGGAAACCTTGACTTCTCCAAGGTTCATATCGAGTACCGCAACATCAAATCCCGGTATAACCTGTCCGCCCCCTATGGTAAACTCCAACGGTTCACGATCAGCGGATGAATCGAATACCGTACCGTCTTCAAGCGTTCCGGTATAATGAACTTTAACTGTATCCCCTTTTTTGGCTTGAGCCATGCTTTCCTCCTTTTTTTCTGATCGAAACATTTACCTGCAAAAAACCTGATCCCTACCGATTTCCACCATCAACAGAACCCGAAAACGATCAGAATAAGCTGCGAAGCTATGGAAAAAACAATAAAAAACACATTTTTTTATCCTTTATCGGGTACTCTAACCTGCTCCATTTCCAGGGTAACTTTCGGCATCCATGCGGGATAGTTGGTCCTGATGAACGCAATCAGCTGTTCACGAACCAGACAACGCAATTCCCAGAGTTCCGAGGAGTTCGCAGCACTGACAAGTGCCCGTATCTCAACCGATTTCTCGGTTGAGTTGCTGAGATGCATTTTTACAACCCTCTTGTCCCAGAGCGGTGTTGCAGAAACAATCCGCTCAAGCTCCTGGCGAAGTATGTCTGGCTGAATCGTATAATCCATGTAGAGAAAAACCGTACCAAGAAGTTCTGAAGAGGTACGGCTCCAATTCTGAAAAGGACGATCGATAAACCAGGTAATGGGCACGATCAGGCGACGCTGATCCCAGAGTTGAACAACAACATAGGTCAGAGAGATTTCCTCAATCCTTCCCCACTCATTTTCAACAACAACGACATCATCGATACTGATCGGCTGAGTTATAGCAATCTGGATACCCGATATCAGGGTTGTAAGACTTTTCTGGGCGGCAAAACCAAGTATCACGCCGGCAATACCAGCAGAGGCAAGAATACTCAATCCG
>CAIVCU010000228.1 GCA_903904495.1 uncultured Chlorobiaceae bacterium | reverse complement strand
CTCATGCGCTGGACCCGGCAGTTGCTGAAGCTGTTGAGCTTCACAGTCGGATAACGGAGCGCCAAGTTCCCCTTCAATACAGCACATTCCTTTGCATTCATGCAGATCGCATGAAAAAAAAGCCTGAAAAACATCCTTGTCAACAAGAACATCACCTATAGAAACCAACGACATAAAGGTCTATCTCCGTTTGAATAAAATGCAACCTGATATTTTCGTCAAAAAAACTCCAGATAAGCTATCTGTTACAACATATCTTTTTTCCGATTTGCTGCTTCGATGAATTTTTCATAGCTATCTGGTTCTTATATTAAAAAACATAGCGCTCCCTGACAGAGGAACACACACACTACCAGGCAAAATCACCATGCTCATTATTGACGGGAAAAAGGTCTCTCAGGACCTGAAAAACGAACTGAAATCGAGCGTTGACAGCTATCAAGCCATCACTGGAAAAGTGCCGGGGCTTACTGTCATCATTGTCGGTCAGGATCCCGCTTCGCAGGGTTATGTACGCAATAAAGCTAAAACATGCAAAGAGATCGGCATGATTTCCTCCGTGATTGAAATGCCGTCCGAAACAACGGAAAAACAATTGCTTGATACCATACATGAACTGAACAATGACCCGGCCGTCCACGGCATTCTAGTCCAGCAGCCCCTTCCGGAGCATATTGATGAATTTACCGTCAACCTCGCCGTCGACCCTTCAAAAGATGTTGACGGATTTCATCCCGAAAACCTCGGATGCCTTGTCATGGGACGTCTCGACAAATGTTTTGTCAGCTGCACCCCCTATGGAATCCTTGAGCTTCTTGGACGTTACAATATTGAAACCAAAGGAAAACACTGTGTTGTCGTCGGACGCTCTGATATTGTCGGCAAACCCATGGCGAACCTTATGCTTCAGAAGCTTGATGCAGCAGACTGCACGGTTACTGTCTGCCATTCCGCCACTCAAAATATTTCTTTCTACATCAAACATGCCGATATTCTCATCGTAGCCATCGGCAAGGCCGGATTTATAACCGCTGATATGGTAAAACTAGGAGTAGTAGTGATTGATGTCGGTATTAACCGCATTGAAGATCCGGCAACAAAGAGCGGCTACCGCCTGGTCGGCGATGTGGACTATGAGGGCGTATCTGCAGTTGCTTCCGCAATGACCCCTGTTCCCGGAGGAGTGGGCCCTATGACCATTGCCATGCTCATGAAAAACACGCTGCTCTCCTTCCAGCGTATTAACGGCCTGTAAATTATAATGGCCAAAACAACCACCAGATATGTCTGCTCAAACTGCGGTGCCGTTTCCCTGAAATATCAAGGGAAATGTTTTGAATGCCAGACTTGGGGAACACTGCAGGAAACCCGCGTTGAACCTGAACAGAAAAACCGCCAGCAGGGCATCCTTGAAGGAGCCACAATTGTACAGAACCTGCATGATTGCGTTCCTTCAGAGTTCCAGCGCATCATGACCGGCATCGGGGAGCTCGACCGGGTACTGGGAGGCGGACTCATGCAGGCCTCCGCGGTGCTGGTGGGAGGAGAGCCGGGTATTGGCAAGTCAACCCTCATGCTGCAGCTCGCCCCCCGTCTGGCACCCGCAAAAGTGCTCTATATCTCCGGTGAAGAGTCACCCAACCAGATCCGCGAACGCGCACGGAGACTCTCCATCAAGGCTGACAACCTCTGGCTGATACCTGAAGTCAACCTTGAGCGCATTCTTGCCGTTATTGAACGTGAAAAGCCTGCGCTCGTTATCATCGATTCCATTCAAACCATTCATTCAGCCGAATACCAGAGTTCCGCAGGCACTATTACACAGATCAGGGAGTGTGCTGCTACATTGATCCGTGCAGCCAAGCAGCAGAACGTCATTTTGATGATTATCGGCCATATCACCAAAGAGGGGGCGCTTGCCGGCCCGAAAGCCCTTGAACACATGGTCGACACCGTCCTGCAGTTTGAAGGTGAAGGATACCAGCGATACAGGATTGTCCGGTCAGTAAAAAACCGCTTCGGCTCCACCAATGAGATCGGGGTGTTCCGGATGGATGAAACAGGACTTGAAGAGGTCAGCAACCCTTCTGAATTTTTTATTTCCGGACGACGGACCGACGTTCCCGGAAACTCGATACTTGCAGCTATTGAAGGCACAAGGGCTCTTCTGGTTGAAGTCCAGGCGCTTGTATCGAAAACAAACTACTCCATGCCGCAACGCATCAGCACCGGGTTCGACCTGAAACGCATGTCGATTATCCTTGCTGTGCTTGAAAACAGGCTGAAGATTGAAACCTGGGGACAGGATGTCTTTGTAAAAATAGCAGGCGGACTGAAACTGGCAGAACCTGCAGCTGACCTCGCCATTGCTGCGGCCATTACCTCAGGACTCATGAACCGTCCGGTTGACCCGGCAACAGTCTGCTGCGGTGAAATCGGCCTTGCCGGTGAACTCCGGGCCATCAGCGACAGCGAGCGGCGTATCAGGGAAGCTGCCCATCTCGGCTTTAAGCGCATTGTCCTGCCCGAAGCCAATACCCGCGAACTGAAACCCTCACTCCTTAAGCTCCCGATAACTATCGCCGGTTGTACAACGCTGCGTGACGCACTGGAAGAACTTGATATCTGACCGCAAAAGCCTTTATGTAGTCTTAATACACCCAATCCTCATGCTTAACAGGTAATCTGTTCAGGTCATCACGACGAGAACGCCACTGCGGGATGAAGGTATCCATGAGCGCGACGAAGCGATCGTTGTGATGGCACTCAAGAAGATGAACCATTTCATGCACAACGATATATTCGACACACTCTTTCGGCTTTTTGGCGAGTTCAAGGTTTACCCATATACGCCGGGCTTCGGGGTTGCAGGTGCCCCATTTCGTTTTCATTTTTTTGATACCGAACTCGTTGACCCTAACGCCAATCCTTTTCTCCCACGAGGCAATCAGATCAGGAATTGCAAGCTTCAACTGCTTCCTGTACCACTCATCGAGAACTGCCTGTTTTTTCTCCTGAGTAGCACCTGCTCTGAGCTGAAGCAGAATGGTGCTGTGCTGCAATGCAACAACGGAGGGAGCTTCTCTTTCAATGATTTTAAGCAGGTAGCGCTTCCCCCATACATAATGGCTTTCCCTGTTCAGGTACTCCCTTGGTGTTTCGCGCTCCTGAGCACGAAGCTTCTTCTGCTGCTTTTTAATCCAGCCGAGTCTTGAAATAGCATAGAGCCGAATGGTGTCAATATTCATACCTGAGGGCGCAGAAATACGCACCCTGCCTGTCGGGGGGTAAACACTGAGATGGATGGTCTTGATATCCTTCAGCACAACATCCACAGGAATTTCACCAATAGCAAACCTGGTGGCCATCAGTACTCTCTTTGACGCTCGATGACAAGAAAGAGGCGTTCAACGGCATCTTCATCCTGCAGCACCTCGTATAACGCTCTTTTGATAACCTGTTCTCGTGCTTTCACTCCACGCCATGTATCAGGTCTCACACGCAGGACAGCTTCATCAATCTTCAAGGCTAAGAGTAATTTTTCATCTTGAACTCCTTTATATGCGGTCGAGTCGTTCGATAACTCAAGGTCAACAAACCCGACTCTATCTAACTTCAGATTGTTATATAAAGCCCTGCGACCGGGAGTATTCAGCTGCGCGGGACTCTCTTCGGCATAACCTGAGTCAACCTGCTTTGCCAAATCGGCAATTTTTTTGAGGTACGCTTCGTAATCAATCGCTTGCTGATGGCGGGAAGCAATGAGCTCATCAAGCAAGGTGGACATCCGGTCATAAAATTCCGGATCGTTCAGATGATCTTTGATGATTTTGCTTCGGACATTGTTTTCGATGGTTTCAGCAATGGCGTTCTTACTGCTTTTGATACCATCGGGCAGAGTTTTGATTACATCGGCAATAACGGATTTAACAATCAACTCCAGGAGCGGCATATCATCGAACGGAGAGATCTTTCTTGGCTCATCAGCTTCGATATAGGTGTCGATCAGGTGGTGCATATCGGCCTCATACGCTTTCAAATCAATGCTTTCACCACTGGCCTTACGGATGATTTCCCGCAGTTTGAGATAGCGGTCGATATCTTTTCTGATACGCTGCACATCAACAACACTGAATCCGGCTGAATCGAGCTCGTCGGCAATACCGGCATACGCCCTTACAAGCATGGCTGTTGCCTTATAAAGGGCAGCACGCAGCGGTTCTCGCGCTGCAAGCTCTTCAGGAATCTCACTGTTACCGCAAAAATAATGAATATGCTGGAGTTCGCCTCTTGGCGAGTTAACCGGCTCGCATAGCAAAGCAAGAGTTTCAAGGGAATTTTCCAGCCGCTCACGCCCTTTTGCAAGCCGGTCTTTCATCAGGATGTCTGATTCACCTCCACTGGTATCGCTGTTATCCAGCTCCGACTTATAGACGGTATAAACCTTGAGAGCATCGTTGACCTTATTGAAGAGATCTTTATAATCAACGATATACCCGAACTCCTTGTCATCGCCATCAAGCCGGTTGGTGCGGCAGATGGCCTGAAAAAGAGCATGATCCTGCATTCTTTTATCGATGTAGAGATAGCTGCAGCTCGGAGCATCAAAACCAGTCAGCAGTTTATCGACCACAATCAGCAGCTTCATTGTTGCCGGCTGCTCCTTGAACAGCTTCTTGGCATTGTCCTCGTAGCTCTCGGTTTTAGACTTGCCCGAGATCGCATTGACAGGCAGCAGCAGTGCCGAATAGGTGTTGTAGATAAACTCTTTATCCGTCTCTGTGTTGGCGCCGGTATCCTCTGTAGTGATGTCTCTCGTTTGCGGATTGTAGGAGGTGATAACCGCGCATTTGCCTTTAAAGACTGACTTCTGAAAGAGCTCGAAATACTTGCAGGCCTCATAGATGCTTGATGCAACAAGAATGGCGTTGCCACGATGGTTGTTGAGACGCGGCTTGACACTGAAATCAAAAACAATATCATTCACCACCCGATTCATCCTTGATCGGGAGCTGAGTACATGCTGCATGGTTCCCCATTGCTCGCGAAGGGCTGCCTTCTGCCACTCATTCAACCCTCTCGTCTTGGCATCAAACCATGCATCGATTTTCTCCTTCGAGCCGAGTTGCTGGTCAATATCACGCGCTTCATAGACGAGATCAAGAACGACTCTGTCTTCAACGGCCTCGTTAAACTTGTAGGTATGAATGTAGCTTCCAAAAACCTCAAGGGTGGTTGCCGCATCTTTTTTCAACAAGGGTGTACCAGTAAATCCGAAAAACACTGCGTTGGGCATCAGAGCCTTCATGGTGCGGTGCAGCTTGCCGCTCTGCGTTCGGTGGCACTCATCGACAAAGACGAAAACTTACCCCACCGTATAGCATGGCTGTGATTGAAGTTCCCTGATGAATTGATCAAAATTATCAACCCCTTTTCTGCCGAACTTGTGAACCAGCGAACAAAGCAGGCGGGGTGCCGACTGCCCAAGCTGCTTCATAAGATCACTGCCACTGGTGGAACGTCTGATTGATTCTCCGGCATCAGTAAAAACACCTGCTATCTGCTTATCCAGTTCATCGCGATCGGTAACAATAACTACCCTGGCCGCAGGCTTGTTCTCCAGAATCCACTTGGCCAGCAGCACCATCACAATGCTCTTGCCGCTTCCCTGCGTGTGCCAGATTATACCACCCCTGAACGCATCAGCATAACGCTGCGCCGCCTTGACGCCGAAGTACTGGTGCACCCGTGGAAGCTTTTTCCTGCCGCCATCGAAGACTACAAAATCATGCAGCAGTTCGATTAGGCGGGACTTCTCACAGATTTTGAGCAGATATTTCTCGAGCTTGAAACGGGAGTTATCCCCTTCATCCTCCTTCCATTGCAGAAAATACTTCTCTTCCGTGCCGATAGTCCCATACTTCAATCCTTCCGAATCGTTTCCGGCAAAAATGAACTGGACTGTTGAAAGGGGCAATAAACTCAGAGCGCTGATTGACCAGACTTTGCCGAATACCGTCGCCAAGCGATATCCTGCTGTTCTTCAACTCAAGCACACCGACAGCAATCCCGTTGACGTAGAGAACGATATCAGGCCGTTTATCGTGCATACCGCAAACCGTTACTTCTTCAGCGATAGCAAAGTCATTAAGCTCCGGATGCTCTCTATTGATCAGCTTGACGGTTTCAGTATGCTCCCCCACTGCAGCTTTTACTGGTACACCGAAATGAATCAGGCTGTAGATTTTTCTGTTATTGTCGTAAAGGCTTCGATTCGGGTTGTTGGCCTCAATGCGAATTTCATGGATAGCCTTGGAAATCTGTACGGGAGTGTAACCATTGCGCGAAAGGTAGGCTGTCAGCAGGCCATCATCGATATTGCTGTTGCTCGGCCGATCAGTCCAGTCACCGAGATAGCGATAGCCAAGCTCGTCCCGGAACAGGGCGATAACCCGATTCTGCGTTTCGCGTTCTGATTGGCCAATGGTCATCAGGAAGAAGTTAGTAATAGAGATTAACTGTAACAATGGAAATTGAAACACGACCCCATAGCTCTGCTGCGGGATAGTTTATCCCCTGTCGTGCTGCATTCGTTGATCGACATAAGAGCGCAATACGGCGTTGATTTTGGTCTGATAGACCTTCCCCTGATTGCGGAAAAATTCCATAACAT
>CAIVCU010000227.1 GCA_903904495.1 uncultured Chlorobiaceae bacterium | reverse complement strand
TTGATAATGATAGCCTTGCTTTTGTAACCCATACTGATCCACGCTCTATGGTTGCAGAGGCCTTCCGTGCGCTTCGGACAGGTATTTACTTTTCTACTGTCTCAAAGAATAAGCAGGTCATTATGTTGACCAGTTCTTTCCCCGGAGAGGGAAAGAGTACCATAAGCAGTAACCTTGCCATAACCATGGCCCAGACCGGGCTCCGGACGCTTTTTATCGACGGTGATATGCATAAGCCGAGGCAGTACAAATGGCTTCTTATATCGAAGAGCCCTGGTTTGTCTGAGGTGCTGTTAAGCGACGCTGACCTTTCAAGTGCTCTTCACGAAACAGATATATCAAATCTGAGTTTTCTCCCGGCTGGCAACACCCCGCCGAACCCGTCGATTCTGCTTGGCTCTCAAGCCATGCGTGATCTGATAGAGCGGTTAAGGGGAATGTATGACCAGATTATTATTGATGTTCCCCCTATTCTGCCGGTGCCCGATACTACTATGCTTACGGTAATGGCGGATGTGGTGCTCATTGTTCTTGAAAGTGCCAGGGTACCCTCAGCCTCTGCTCTGCGTACACTCGATTTGCTTTGTGATGCCAATGCGCCGGTTGCAGGTTTTGTGTTCAATAATAAAACCCTGCGCGGTATGGCCTACGGCTATGGTTACGGTCGCTATGGCTACGGCTATGGTTATGGCTACGGCTATGGCTACGGTCATGGGTATGGTTATGGTGAGGAGCATAAGAAGAAAAAGAATAGATGGAACCTGCCGCCAATGGTTGAAAACCTGTTGCACAAAATCGGTCAGATTAAATTCTTCCACTTTCATTGATTGCTGATGGGGCAACCTATATGACTCTTTCAACTGTTCCGCCTGTTAATTCTCGCCTGCTCTTTCGAGAGCGGGTGACGGATTATCACTGCCATATTCTTCCGGGTATTGACGATGGTGCTGAAACTCTGGAGAGCGCACTCTCAATGGCTCGATTGTTTCATGAAGCAGGCTATCGTGAAATCTATTGTACCTCGCATCAAATAAGAGGCAAGTTTGAAGCTTCAGCTGCCGACATTCTCGATGCACGCAGCAGACTTCAGGCTGAACTTGTTCGCGCAAACATCCCCATCAGACTGCTTGTCGGTTGTGAACATTACCTCGACGAATTCCTTCTGGATACCATGAAGCAGCCCCTGCTTCTCGAAGGCACCAATTTGTTTTTGGTCGAGATTCCCGCCTTCATGGCAATCGAATTGGTAAAAGAAATTCTTTTTCAAGTAACCTGCCGGGGCTATGTGCCGCTCATAGCACATCCCGAACGCTGCAGTCTGCTTGAATTGGCAGATCAGGGAGAAAAAAAATCAAAATTCTGGGATTCATGGACCACTCGAAACGCTTCAGTCGATAATGAGGTCAGTCTCCTTAGGTACCTCCAGGATATCGGCTGTCAATTCCAGGCCAATCTCGGCAGCTTCCATGGCTTTTACGGCAAATTTATCCAAAACAAAGCTAAAAGCTTCGAAAAAGCATCCATCTACACCCACATCGGCACCGATGCCCACAACCCCGACCACCTCAAACAAATCCTGAAACCCCCCATCTAAATCCAACCCCAACTGCCCCCTGCCAACACATCTTAATCTTCGCCCCGCACTCAGCACTGATTTTATTGCCAACTGCCGACTGCCAACTGCCGACTGCCGACTGCCGACTGCTGATTGCCGACTGCCGACTGTTGTTATTTTGTAATCGAGCCGTGGTGGAGTATATTTCTTTGGAAAATTTAGATTAAGTTGGCCAAAGTAGGAATGACTTAAATGACAACAGCAGAAAGACTCTATAAAACAGCGAAAGGACTGCCAGAGCCTGTTGTTGCTGAAATCCTTGATTTTGCTGAGTTCTTGCTTAAGAAAAGGTCATTCGGTGATGCTAATAACAGTAAAGAGGCTCTTATTGATATTGCAGGTGGTTTAGAGACGTCCAAAACTTTTTCAGGTGATATTATAGAAATACAGAAACAGTTGCGGGATGAGTGGGAATAAATATTTGCTTGATACGAATTATATCCTTGGCATTCTTAGGTCTGATTCCATTGTGTTAGAGCTGATATCCACTCGGCAGATTCAAACTGAGGAATGTTTCTATAGTGCTATAACTCGAATGGAATTATTGGGTTATCAGTGTATAACTGTTGAGGAAGACAGCTTGATAAGGAAGAAACTTAATCATCTTACCTACCTGTCATTAACCAAAGAGGTTGAAGATGCCGCTATTGAATTACGTCGGTTACATAAAATAAAGTTACCTGATGCAATTATTGCAGCAACAGCGCATTGTTTTGGTATGGAGCTCTTGACACTTGATAAGCATCTTTTATCGGTTTTGAATACCATATGAAGGCTATAACAAGCACTTCAACATTATAGGACTCCGTTGTTTCATAGCATTACAAGCCATACAACGACCACGAATACTCATCCCCCCAACTTTCAGAACTCTTTCTCAGAACTCAGCACTGCGTAGCCTTCCATTGCCGACTGCCAACTGTCTTCACA
This sequence comes from uncultured Chlorobiaceae bacterium, assembly GCA_903904495.1. GTDB lineage: Bacteria > Bacteroidota > Chlorobiia > Chlorobiales > Chlorobiaceae > Chlorobium. The sequence goes on along the minus strand of CAIVCU010000227.1, from coordinate 2,349 downwards.
CGGCCCTCAGCACTCAACACTCAGCACTTATTTTATTGCCGACTGCCGACTGCCAACTATCTTCACTCAGCACTCAGCACTCAGCATTCGGCCCTCAGCACGCTTTCAGTCAGACCGATAATGCAAAAAATGATTTGTGGTTTTATATTGTTTAATAATAAAACCGACAGGTAAGACTGACGCAAAAGTTCTCATGCATAGGAGAAGTAAAGAATTGTACAACAATAAGAAACGATGCTGATAATACATAGTAACTGCGAGGTATTGCCCGATAGGTTTATGACCATTAAGCTTCCCGATGTGGTCTATCCAGGACGACATGATGTGGTCATTGTGCTCGATGAAAAAGAGTCAGTGAGAAACAGGAAAGGCACTGATGCTCGTCGATTGATGAAGTTTGCAATAGCAGTCACTGCTTTCAATACTATTGATGGAGTTGCATATCAAAGGGAGGTTCGCTCGTAATGGAGTTGACCGATCATTCAAAGAGAAGAGTTAACCTATGAAAGTAAAATATTTTGAAGATACGGATACTGCTTACGTAGAATTGCTCGGCAACCCGGTAGTCGAAACTCGTGAGATCAGCGAAAATATTTATATCGATATTGACGCAAAAGGAAATCTCGTTAGTATGACCATTGAGCATGCAAAGGAAAATGCAGGATTATGGGAGTTTTCCTATCAGGAAATATCTCGTAAAATCGCATAGAATTATTCATTGACGTTGTCACTTATTTTCATGAGTGCGCTTTGGGTATGCGGTCTCAACTGTTAACGCTGGATCGTCGCATGAAGACTGTTGCCAAAGAGCTTGGTATTCAAATTATGGAGTAACCGTTAAGAAAGTTTCTACTTATTCAGAAGCTCGTCAAAAATTATCAAAGCTACTTGATCTTGCTCGTAGTGAGGAAGTGATTATTAAAAAGCGGGGTGGAGAAATATTTGCAATCGTTTATAAACAACCACCCAACTCTATTTTTGCTATTCATGGAGTTAAAACGAAAGTAAAAACGAGGGATATTTTGGAAGCGGTAGATGCTTCTCGCTCCAGTCATTAGGATACGTTGATCATAACCACCCGCAGCCTCTTAGAGTAGAGCATGATGAATTAAATGATTGGCACCGACCGCATATACCACCGAAAGACCCGTAGGGCTCCAAGCCGGTACCGTTCGCTTGGTATGAACAAGTCAAGACATGATTATCAAAGAACTATGCCGCCTCCTCGACGAACCCCGATCATTACACCAAAATGTCCCGGGCCCATAACCCCTATGGAGACGGCCAAGCCTGCCAACGCATCATTCAAGCCTTAATCCTGCGTGTCAATTGATCATTGAATAGTAACCGCGTAATGAAGCAACAAAACCCAAAAAACCCTCAGCCCTCAGCACTTGATCGTCCATTGCCCACTGCCGACTGCCCACTGCCGACTGCCGACTGCCGACTGCCGACTGTCTTCACTCAGCACTCAGCACTCAGCACTATCATTCCCATACAGTCTGCCAACTATTCACCGAGTTTATAGGATGCTTGCATATTTATGGTAAATTGCTGTCATTACTATTGTGAATAATAAACATCGTAAAACTCTCGATAAGATATTCTCGGATCCGGTATGTGGCAATCTGCCGTGGAATGATATCGAAGCACTACTTATAGCTGTTGGTTGCAATGTGGTCGAAGGAAGCGGTTCTTCGGTGACCTTCGAGAAAAATGGCCGACGAGCCTATTTTCACCGTCCGCATCCGCAACGTGAGGCGCTTATATACCGCGTTAAGATGGTGCGCGAGTTTTTGATAAAACTGGAGATCACCCCATGAAAAACATTATGACCTATTCCGGATATACGGCCAGCTTGGAATTTGACCCTGACGATAATATTCTGGTCGGGCGAGTCCTTGGCATAGATGACCTGATAAGCTTTCACGGAGAATCAGTGGCTGATTTCACCCAGGCATTTCATGAAGCTGTGAATGATTACGTATCAGCCTGTGAAAAATTGGGCCAGACGCCCGAAAAGCCTGCGTCAGGACGTCTCATGTTACGCGTTAATCCTGTGGTTCATGCAGCCGCGCTCAAAGCAGCCGCGCATACCGGGCAAAGTCTGAATCGATGGGCAGAACAAGTGCTCCGAGAAGCATCCCACGCATAACCCAGTACTCAAAACTCAGCACTGATATCATTGCCGACTGTTGATTGCCAACCGACAACTGCTTTAACTCATGGACTCCGGGACGTTGTTTAATAGCATTAAAAGTCTCACCTTCATCAAATCAAAAAAGCCAAAAAAAGTCAACGAATACCCATCCCCCCAACTTTCAGAACTCTTTCTCAGAACTCAGCACT
>CAIVCU010000226.1 GCA_903904495.1 uncultured Chlorobiaceae bacterium | reverse complement strand
ATTGTCGATATTCCGGATCAGCTCCAGAGTATCAGGAACTGCAAGCTCTGCCGCAATAGAGGGTGTTCCCGCTCTCAGGTCTGCAACCATATCCGCAATGGTCAGATCGGTTTCGTGACCGATAGCACTTATTATCGGTAGTGCGGAGTGATAAATGGCATTGGCAACAAGTTCTCCGTTGAAAGCCTGAAGATCCTCCAGTGAGCCCCCGCCACGGGCAATAATAATCACCTCAGGCCGGTGGCTGTTCTTTTTTGTGCTGTTGAAATAGGCGATGCCTGAAGCAACTGCCTCAGCAGCATTGATACCTTGAACACTTACCGGATAGAGAAGAACTTTTGCCGCAGGAAATCTTCGTTCCAGCACGTTGCTCATATCCTCTATCACCGCTCCGGTTGGTGAGGTGATGAGTCCAATGGTTTCGGGGATTGCAGGAATCGGTCGTTTTCTTTCGACACTGAAATAACCGGCTTTTGCAAGTTTCTGAAGCAGTTCGGCAAAAGCCTGCTGCAGCGCACCCTGTCCTGCTTCAGTAACCGATGTACAGATAAGCTGATAACGCCCGGATGGAGGATAGACCTCAAGGCGCCCTTCAGCGATTACATTCATCCCGTCCTTGAGCGAAACTCCAAGCCGGCTTCCAGTAGTTTTCCAGATCACAGCAGCAATCTGGGCACCCTCATCTTTCAGTGTCAGGTAGCTATGGCCTGAACTGTGCCGTTTGAAATTCGATATCTCGCCTTTGATCTTAACCAGTGGAAAAAGAGTCTCCAGCCCGGTTTTGATTTGCTGTGTCAGCTCAGTGACAGAAAGAATATCTACGTTCATTCCACGAAAAAAAGGATTGATAACAAAAAGAGTTGCAGCACAAATAAAACAAAACATTTTGCAAATCCCCCTGAGTTTTTTGCCCGATTCACTGAGTCGTCACGGTCATTTCGACTCAAGATGTAGCAGGTGAGAAAGCAATCCTGCTTCTGAGTTGTCGTGCTTAACAGGGGAAGTGTTATATTCTTTGTTATTAACCATACAGTGCAGAGCGCTCATTTCACCGAGAGCGACGTTATGATAAACAACGATCTGATAGAAGAACTGTCGGGATTGCTTGATCTCGACACGCAGGAATCCGAGCGGCTTCTATACGGCTTTTTCACTGCTATGGTTACTGAACTTCTTGCAGTCCGGAAACTTGCTGTAAAAGGACTCGGCTCGTTTACCGTATCGCATCTCCCTTTGAAAAAAGTAAGCAATGCCTCGGGTATAACGTACTCTCCTCCTTGCAACCGGCTGATGTTCGATAGTCAGATTTCAAGAGCAGATGATACTGTGCGAATTGCAGCGTCGGGGCTTTCGTTGAATACCTTGGAAGCCGAGCGTCTGGGCAGGGCGTTTGCCGTTGTTTTTTCCAAGGCGGTTAAACAGCAAAGAGAGATCCGGATCAATGGGCTGGGTCGATTTTCAAAAGAAGATGGTGTCTATGGCTTTATCCCTGAACGATCAATAGCAGTGCTTTTGAATCGCGAGTATCAGAATCTGGAAGACATTGTTCTTCCGCAGTACGATACTGCTTTGCATGTCAGGAACGAGAGAAAGACGATCCCATATGCAATTCCGCTCTCACTGCTTTTTTTTATCTCTGTATTGCTTGCTGTTCTTTATTATCGAAAACCGGAGGCTATATTTCCAGTCGCATCACTTCCATATACCGAAAGCAAGGTTACGCCTGCGGTTCATACAGAGAGAGTAAGGCTAGGGGAGCAGCCGGCTGAGGTGGTTAATGTTAAAGAATTGTCCGGAAAAGGTGCTGCTGATTCTTTGGTTCTCGAAAATGGCGAGTACACCATTGTTCTGGAAACGTTTCGATTGGAACAGACAGCCCGTAAAGAACGAGCCCGGTTAAAGGTAGAGGAGATTATCTCTTATGTCTGGCCGGGATCCGTTAACGGGATTAAATACTACAGGCTCATGACCGGCAAATTCTCAAGCCGTGACAGAGCTGGAGAGCATCTTAAAGGTCTGCCCAAAAAAATTGCCGGTAGTGCATATATCCAACAGGTGTTAAAGAAGGATGTTTTTTATGGAGAAAAAGGGTTGTAAGACGCTGCATCCCCAGTCGATGTGTCCTGCATTCGGAGGACTGAGAGTACTGACTAGAATTGATGGCGTTCAGGTTTGTCTTGTAGCAGATCAGGGTTGCCTTTACGGACTTACCTTTGTATCCCATTTTTACGCGGCACGTAAATCTATTATATCCCCTGAATTGATGAATGTACAGATTTCAGGCGGAACGATGATTGATGATCTTCGGCGTACGATTGAAGGTATTGCACAGGATCCGGCCGTTAGATTTATTCCTGTTGTCAGCACCTGTGTCGCTGAAACAGCCGGAATAGCTGAAGAACTTCTTCCGCGAAAAATCGGCAACGCAGAAGTTCTTCTGGTTCGCCTGCCTGCTTTTCAGATCAGGACGCATCCGGAAGCCAAAGATGTGTCTGTCGCAACACTTTTAAAAAGGTTTGCGCGGTTTGATGGCCCTAAAAAAGCGAAATCGCTGGTAGTTCTCGGGGAGATATTTCCTGTCGATGCCATGACTATCGGGGGGATTCTCCAGAAAATAGGAGTTGAATCAGTTATTACACTTCCCGGAACCGCACTTGAAGACTATATCGAGGCGGGGCAGGCAACTGCATGTGCGGTACTGCATCCGTTTTATGAAAGAACGGTCTCTCTGCTTGAAGAGAAAGGGATGCAGATTGTCAAGGGTAACCCGATCGGGGCGAATGCAACCGTGCAATGGATTCGACGCATTGGAGAAGCTCTGGATCTTGATCCGGTTATTGTACAAGCCATTGCTGAAGAGGAAGGGCAGAAAGCCAGGGATGTGCTTGCCCGGTTTAAACACCTTAAGGGCAAAGTGATCGTGGCCGGTTATGAAGGTAATGAACTTCCGGTAGTTCGTCTCCTGCTTGAGGCCGGTCTTGATGTCCCCTATGCATCAACCTCCATTGCCAGGATGGCACTTGGAGAGGAGGATCACAACGTGTTGTCGATGCTCGGCACTGAAATCCGATACCGGAAATATCTTGAAGAGGATATGCAGGCTGTGCTTGATTATGAGCCTGATCTGGTGATTGGTACAACCTCGCTTGACAGCTTTGCTAAAGAGCGCGGCATACCTGCGATCTATTATACCAACAACAT
>CAIVCU010000225.1 GCA_903904495.1 uncultured Chlorobiaceae bacterium | reverse complement strand
CAAGAGAAACTATCTAACTTAAACCGGAAAGAATCGTGAGTATTTTAGCAAATAGGGATACACGAGCGGTCATCATTGGTGGTATTGCCGGAGTGAATGCTGCAAGGCGGATGGCCCAGTTCGACTTTCTGATCAACCGGCCACTGACGGTAGAGGCATTTGTTTATCCGCCGGAAGCAGGGCAGCAGAAAGAGATATACAGAGGTGGTGAGCTGAACAATGTTACCGTTTATGACTCGCTCGAGCAAGCCCTCGATGAAAACCCTCAAATCAATACAGCGCTTATTTACATCGGCGCCTCAAGGGCATATCAGTCCGCCAAAGAAGCACTTGATTCCAGAGGGATCAAGCTGGTCACCATGATTACCGAAGGCGTTCCTGAAAAGGATGCCAAGCGTTTGCGCAAGTATGCACAGGAAAAAGGTAAAATCTTTAACGGGCCATCCTCAATCGGCATTATGTCGGCAGGGGAGTGTCGTCTCGGCGTTATTGGCGGTGAGTATAAAAACCTGAAACTTTGTAATCTCTATCGCCCCGGTTCATTCGGCGTTATTACAAAATCAGGAGGTCTGTCCAATGAAGCCATGTGGCTTTGTGCGCAGAATGGAAACGGTATTACCTCTGCAGTAGCTATCGGCGGCGACTCGTATCCAGGTACGGACTTTGTCACCTATCTCCAGATGTTTGAAAACGACCCTGAAACCAAGGCTGTTGTCATTGTCGGCGAAGTAGGCGGCACGCTTGAGGAAGAAGCTGCTGAATGGTTAGGTGCGGAAAAACGACGGATCAGGGTTATTGCTGCCATTGGCGGAACCTGCCAGGACGTTTTACCTCAGGGAATGAAATTCGGTCATGCCGGTGCCAAGGAAGGGAAAAAAGGCCTGGGTTCTGCTCGCTCTAAAATAAACGCTCTTCGTGAAGCTGGCGCTCTCGTACCCGACACATTTGGTGGCCTGAGCAAGGCGATCAAGCAGGTTTATCAGGAACTCCAGGCAACCGGTGTTATCAGGCCTGAACCGGAACTTGACGAGAAACTGCTCCCGGAACTTCCTCCGAGTGTTCAGGAAATCATGAAACAGGGCGAAGTTATTGTAGAGCCTCTGATTCGTACAACCATCTCCGACGACCGTGGCGAAGAACCGCGTTACGTTGGCTATGCTGCATCTGAACTCTGCGAAAAAGGATATGGTATTGAGGATGTTATCGGACTCCTGTGGAACAAGAAACTTCCATCAAAGGAAGAGTCTGAAATCATCAAGCGCATAATCATGATTTCAGCCGATCACGGTCCGGCAGTTTCCGGTGCATTCGGTTCCATTATTGCTGCATGCGCAGGCATCGATCTGCCACAGGCTGTTTCTGCCGGTATGACCATGATCGGCCCGAGATTCGGCGGTGCGGTTACCAATGCCGGCAAATATTTCAAGTACGGCGTCAAGGAGTATCCGAACGATATTCCAGGATTTCTTTCATGGATGAAGCAGAATCACGGACCGGTTCCCGGTATTGGGCACAGGGTGAAGAGTCTGAAAAATCCTGATAAACGGGTGAAATATCTGGTTGAATATGTAAAAAAACAGACCACCCTTCACACACCATGCCTGGACTATGCACTTGAGGTTGAAAAGATCACCACATCCAAAAAGGATAACCTTATCCTCAACGTTGATGGCACGATCGGCTGTATTCTCGTTGATCTTGATTTCCCGGAATACTCACTGAACGGCTTCTTCGTTCTGGCACGTACAATCGGTATGATTGGTCACTGGATTGATCAGAACAACCAGAATTCGCGTCTTATCAGGCTTTACGACTACCTGATCAACTATGCCGTGAAGGAAGAACGTGAAGTACCGGAAAAAAAGTAACGGTTACGATCCTGTTTAAACAGGATCGTTTGGTTTGAAAAAAGGCGGGAACCAAAATCCCCGCCTTTTTTATTTTCCTCTCTTGATGATACTCCGGATTGCTGAGGTATAAAAAACCATAACCAATTATAATTTAAATACATAGAGTATCCTTGACCGACAAGGAATATGTTATTTTTAAAAAATAATCAGCTTTCCGCATTTTGTATTTGATAACTATCAATAATTACGTTAAACTTGACGATGAAATCAGCCAATGGTTGGCTGATAGTTACTCAAGTGATTTGTGCTTTGATTACTTGCCTGTATCTCTTTTTATCAATGCACACGTTTACTGAGATTAAACAATGAATAT
>CAIVCU010000224.1 GCA_903904495.1 uncultured Chlorobiaceae bacterium | reverse complement strand
GTCAACCTGAGTCTGGCCAATACCGGCTGGTATCTCGAACAGTTGAAAAATACCCGTCCGAGGGGAGCCAAACCTCTTGCATTCAGCATGAGCGACGGTGAGATTGCAGGAATTACCTATATACCGATCGATTCGGTTGATGCTGTCCTTCCCTCTTTTGCCGCCCGGCAGAAACTTGAGCGCGAGTCCCGTCTCCATGGCTATCCATTGCCCTCCGCACCGGCTGATACGATGACATGGCTGCTGAAACCGGGAATGACCTATAACGGGCAGGGATATTTCAGGCCTCAGGATATTGCTGTGTATGAGATTCTCATGAACAACTTTTCCCGGCGCCCTGTGTATTTCGCCCTTACGGTGGACCCCGAAAGTATGATCGGGCTTGAGAGTTATCTTCGGCTTGACGGGCTCGTCTACAAGGTGGTGCCGGTGAAAAGCGCTGATCCTATGAGCTATGTCGATCCGGTGCTGCTGTACAGAAACCTTATGTCGGTTTACCGGTTTAGAAACATCAGTAATCAGAAGGTCTTCCTTGAAGAAACATCAAGGAGGCTTTGCGGCAACTACGCCCCTCTTTTTGTCAGGCTGGCTCTTGAGCTGGCTGTCAAGCCTGAAGGAACGCTTAACATTGAGGATGCGTCAGGTTCCTCCAGGGAGGTGGCGCGTGGAACACTGGCCCTGCAGGTGCTCGATGCCTCGGGAAAACTTCTTCCTCCCGCGCAGTATCCCTTGAACCCTGAGCTTGCCGGTTCGGTGGTCTCCCTTTATGTCCGGCTTGGTGAAACCCAGAAAGCCACGCAGTATATTGCCTATCTTGAAAAACTGACAAGCCGATCCTCACCGGGATCCGATCCCCGGCTTTTTTATGTTCTCGCAAGAGCATACCGGAATGTCGGCAGGAAAGAGGATGCCAAACGTATTATTGAAGCTCTGGCAAAAGAGCTGAAACAGCCGGGATTAGTTGAAAAGTTTGAAACAATGAAAGAATAAAACGATATGCAAAGCAATATCCATTCAACCGCAGTTATTGGTAAAAGCGCCGTTCTCGGAGAAGGTGTTACCGTAGGTCCATTTACAGTAATTGAGGATGATGTCGAAATTGGTGACGGCACCAGAATATGGCCTCATGTTCACATAGCATCAGGCGCGAGGATTGGCCGTGACTGTAAAATTCATTCGGGAGCTGTGATTGCCAATGAGCCTCAGGATCTCAAGTTTTCCGGAGAAAAGACCTATCTTTATCTGGGCGACAGGAATGTTATCAGGGAGTGTGTTACGCTTAACCGGGGCACTATGGCGAGCGGGAAAACCGTTATCGGTTCTGATAATCTGTTCATGGCCTATTCGCATGTCGGTCATGATTGTGTGATCGGCAATCATGTTGTTATTGCAAATTGTGTACCGTTCGGAGGCCATTGCGAGGTTGGTGATTATGTCGTTATCGGGGGACTTGCCGCAGTGCACCAGTTTGTTCGAATCGGCCGCTTTTCAATGCTCGGCGGGCTCTCAAGAATCACACTTGACGTGCCTCCTTTTGTCATGGCCTCGGGGAATGAAACATTCCGTTATGAGGGTCTTAACTCCATCGGGTTGAAGCGTCGGGGGTTTACTTCCGAAACGATAACGCTCATTAAAAGTGCCTACAGGATTATTTTTCAGTCCGGTCTGCTGCTGAGCAATGCCCTTGAAAAGGTTACGTCGGATCTTCCCCAGGAGCCTGAAATTATCGAGATACTCGACTTTTTTGTATCAGGCACGCATGGCCGGAAATTTGTAAGACCATTCAAGAGCTGACTTTTTAATGACAACGTATAAAAAGTGTGTAAGTATGTCCAGATGGGCAATTGGAATCGATCTTGGAGGTACGGCAATCAAGGCGGCGATAGTCGACGAAACGAGTGGAATAGTAACAGACAGGTCGATTCCCACTGAAACCACGTCAGGTCCGTCAGGGATTGTCGCGCAGCTTGCAGAAATTATCAGTGATCTCTACCACCTTGCGTCTCAGACCATGGATCC
>CAIVCU010000223.1 GCA_903904495.1 uncultured Chlorobiaceae bacterium | reverse complement strand
CCGAAAGGGGAATTTTCAGACGACTGGCATGATATCGTTGGTCTGCAGATCAGTGGCCAGGCCAAGCTCATTGGTAAGCAGGATCCTGGTTTCAAGGAGGCTTTCGCGCTTTTCGGGCGACCCGAAGTGTGGGCAGAACACTGGTACGGCATGATGATCGAGGTGGTTCCCGACAAGATAGAGCTGCTTGCAATGGCGCTCAAGAACGAGGATTACGCTGCCCGCCAGATATTGATGCTCTCCTGACCCGCAAATGACAGGTTGTTAGAGAGGGTTGTGCCTGAAAGATGGTTCTGACAGAAATAAAAAAAAAGCTAATCAACAAAACTATAATTACTCCCATGCTTACCATTGACATGTTACTCCGATCAGTTGCCGAGTGGAATGAAGCTCGTAATGCAAATCCGGAAATAAAGATAGACCTCCACAGTGAAGATTTTTCAACAGCATACCTTTGTGGCGCAGACCTTGGTGAAGTTGATCTTATCGGGGCTGACTTCTGCGAAGCAAGTCTTAATGGAGCCAATCTCAGTGATGCAAAACTTGGTGAGGCCGATTTTAGAGATGCAGACCTCAGTGGGGCAGAGCTTATCGGAACAGATCTTCACCATGCATACTTCAATGGAGCGATTCTTAACGGAGCAGATATGAGTGGAGCAAACCTTACGGATACCGATTTCAGTGCTGCATGCATTAATGGAGCAGACATGAGTGATACTGATCTCAGCAGGGCCGATTTCCATGATGCAAGCATTCTTGGGACATATTTTATGGACTCGACCCTCATAAATGTCAACTTCAGCGAAGCGGATCTGAGCGGTAGTGACTTTAACGGCGCTAACCTCACAGGATCAAATTTCAGTGGAGCCAATCTCAGCGGTGTGATCTTTGATGATGCAGATATTACGGGTGTTGATTTCACTGATGCAATAGGTTTGTCCCTCCCAACTGACCCTGGAGAAGAGTGACGGGGAGTATACCCTTGCGTAGAAACCAGTATTCATAATAACGAGGGTTACTATACTTTGTTGGAAAGGAACCTGATTTATACCAATTTGACTGGAGGGAAGAAACTGGTTACGATTATCTATGAGCCAGAAGCATTGGCTATGGAGGTTAAGAAGCTTAAATCAAATAAGCGGTTAACTAATTTTTCCTCAAGATTTTCTCATGAATTAACCGTTGTAATGTGATAGCGATGATGCTTCATCCGCTGAACAACCAGCAGCACCTTGTTGTCAGGCAGCTTTCTATTTATCAGACTTGTTGCGGCTCTGTTTGAGCTCTTTCAAGTCATTGAGCATATCACCGCCATGTGGCGAATGAAAATTAACAAATATCCAGTGATTGCCGCGTTTCGCCACCTCAGCAATAACATTTGGTTCCGGGTTTCTCTTGCCTCCAGAAACTCCATACACTGTTACCAAGTAATTTTTGCCTTGCTTCTTTATATCCCCTCCTTCGTATCGATCATCAAGTTCCTGGCTGCACAAAAAGGGATCCCAATCTAAGCCGACAATCTCTTCAGGGTGTTTTGAAGATGCCTCGTAGTCCTCTTTTAATGAGGCGATTAGCTTGGCGCTAAACATATGCGGTTTTTCTTTTATAGCCCTTTGATCGGGAGCGAGCGTACTGTTCTTGTGTGAGACAATACCATACCAGTCATAAAACTCTTGTGCAAATTTCCGCACGGATTCTTGCGGGTCCGGGACATGGGCGATACCCAGAGAAGACCATACACAGAGGCCTGCCAGTATCATCACTAATGAAAACAAGCTTTTCCTATAGCCAATCATGACATACCTCCTTCGTTTAAAGTGGACCCT
>CAIVCU010000222.1 GCA_903904495.1 uncultured Chlorobiaceae bacterium | reverse complement strand
TGGCAGGAAGGCCATACCGCTCATGAAACTCCTGAAGAGTCACAGGAGGAAGTGCTGCGCATGATCAACGTCTACAAGACATTTGCCGAGGAGTATATGGCAATGCCGGTTATTATGGGCAGAAAAACCGATAGTGAAAAATTTGCAGGAGCTGTGGAAACCTACTGCATTGAAGCGATGATGCAGGATACAAAAGCCCTTCAGGCCGGAACATCCCACAATCTCGGACAGAATTTCTCAAAGGCATTCGACTGTCAGTTCCAGACCAAAGAGGGAAAGCTTGACTATGTATGGGCAACAAGCTGGGGCGTTTCGACCAGACTGATCGGTGCCTTGATCATGGCTCATTCTGACGACCGCGGTCTGGTACTCCCCCCGAAACTTGCTTCTCGTCAGGTAGTCATTATCCCTATTCTCAGGGGCGACAAAGCCGCAGTCATCGCCAGGGCAGATGCAATTGCCGACTCACTGAAAAAAAGCGGAATACCCGCCTTTGTTGACAGCAGCGAACAGAACTCACCCGGCTGGAAGTTTGCGGAATATGAGCTGCAGGGCATACCAATCCGTATCGAGCTTGGCCCCAGGGATATCGAAAACAACATCTGTATTGCAGCGCGGCGTGATACACTCGAAAAAACTGAACTGACGCTCGACGAAACCCTGCCCGTGAATGTCCAGGAAATCCTGAACGCTATTCAGCAGACCATGTTCGAAAAGGCACTGCAGTTCCGCAATGAAAACACCTTTGAAGTCCAGAATTATGAGGAGTTCAAGAGTGCGGTTGAAAAAGGATTTGTGATCGCCCATTGGGACGGTACGGCAGAAACTGAGACGAAAATCAAGGAAGAAACAAAAGCCACCATCAGAGTGCTGCCTGAGGAAGCCGATTATATAGCCCGATACGGCATTGATGAACCCGGTACCTGTATCTATTCAGGAAAAGCTGCGGCAAGAAAAGCTGTCTTTGCTAAAGCCTACTGAGACTCCAACTAATATCCCCCGCTCATCATGAAAACACGGGGGATATTTCTTAAATAATACAAGAAGAAAAGCTTAGTTTTCTTTGAAAAACTCTTTCAGACCTTCATCAGTCGGTTTCATAGTCTTATCGCCTTTGTTCCAGTTTGCAGGGCATACCTCTCCGTACTGCTCGGTAAACTGAAGAGCATCAACCAGTCGGAGTACCTCATCAACATTGCGGCCCAGCGGAAGATCGTTCACTACCTGATGGCGGACAACTCCCTCTTTATCAATAAGGAACAAACCCCTCAGCGCAATCCCCGCACCCTCAAGAAGCACATCATAATCAGCTGAAACCGTCTTGTTGATATCAGAAAGCAGCGTATAGGTTACACCCTCTATACCGCCACGGTTTCTCGGTGTGGTGAGCCATGCAAAATGAGAAAATTTGGAATCCACTGAACAGCCCAGCAACTCGACATTCCGTTTACTGAATTCCTCAAGTTTGTCCTGAAATGCATGGAGTTCGGTAGGGCATACAAAGGTAAAATCAAGCGGATAAAAAAACAGCACAACATACTTCCCCTTAAAATCAGACAGCTTTACTGAATCAACAAACTGTGAGCCTTTAACAACAGCTGCCACATCAAAATCCGGTGCCTTTCGGCCAACTAAAACACTCATGGTATTCTCCTTAATCAATATTGACGTTTATAAACAGAAAGAAATAAGATTTATTTTGTCCAATATAGAGGATTTCAAGAATTCTCACAATAAATAATCATCTCCATCGAAATGATTTTGCTTCATGAAATATGAAGAGACCTTGCAGTTTTCAGGCTCTCTGCTATGCATCTATCATTTCATTGGCTGCCGCACAATGGTTTTCCACCTGGATGGGTGAGCTTTACGAATATCGCTCAAATAAATTTCGTGATGTTTACCTGTCCGATGGCTGATCGAATCAATAAACTGATGGACCTTCAGTATAGTGGGGCCTTCTTCAGAAAATGGACCTATATGCATAATTTGTGCGCACCTCCCTTCCGAAAAGGATTCAAAACGCACTTTTGATAGAGAAACCGGATTTTTTTTCTTTTTCACTTCTGCGAAAGCATCCTCAATAATTTCGCGAGTGACAAAGGATGGCTGCATGATCATTATAGTCCATTTCCAGTTGGACTTGTCATCCTGAGAGAATTTCATCATGTCGTATGCCCACCACAAACCTTCCAAAGGCATGACTCCATAGTCAATTGCTATTGCTCCCTTTTTAATCATGAACTTAATCGTATAGGAAACAGCAAACAATGCCCCGACTGCGTCGGAAAATGACTGTGAAGTATTGGGATCACCCTCGCCGTCCACCATCAGGAAATTCATTGACGGAACATCAACCACTACCACCTCTTTCGAGGAAGAGTGATACAAATGTTTCAACTCCTTTTTAAAATCAATTACCTCCATGGTATGATCCTGTTGATATCGTATGAGAAATTTCACCACAACCATTACTCATTCCGTCACGCAAAGCCAGATTTTCGGCACGGCGTGTACTCTTGAAAGAGCCGAAACAGAGCTCCGCTTTCACAACATCACACAGAAATATTCTATCGGCTGGATAGCGCATGACCTTTTTACACCTCTTCTGTTCTTGTCAGAAAACAAATTACGATAAGAGTATGGATAATTACAAAAAAACCCGCAAAGACCAACCTCCGGGAAGCCCATAACGCCCTACGCTCTGACTTCGTCTACCAAGTTCACCCCATTAACCAAGAGATAAAAACACGCTATCAACAGTGGAATACTCCAAATTCCCGCGTACATTATCCCTGTATGCATCCGGCAAATGAGGCTGAAATCAGTGTTGATATGCTAACGAGTAAAATACGCAGTTCAGGAGGATCCATCTCATTATTGTTAGGAGCCATCCATAAGGAATCTCACTATGAAAATTACCGTTGAAGCTATCGTCCAAGCTCCCGTCTCCAAAGTCTGGAGCGTCTACACAACGCCAGACGACATCAAGCTGTGGAATACTGCGTCTGATGATTGGCACACAACAGAATCAACTGTCGATTTGCGCGTTGGCGGTGCGTTTACTTCGCGCATGGAGGCTAAAGACGGCAGCTTCGGCTTTGACTTCGCTGGAATTTACACCAAGATCGTGCCTGACGAGTTGATTGAGTATTCATTCGGAGACCGTCATGGTGCAGTCGAGTTCTTGAAAGGCGCAAATGGTGTCACGGTGCGTGTCACGTTCGATGCTGAATCTGAAAATCCTGTGGAACAGCAGCGTGAGGGATGGCAAGCCATCCTGAATAATTTTGCCAAGTACGTTGAAGCGTGTGAGTGAAATAATAGTGTCAGTAATGACAACGAACATTATGCTCAAGCGGGACGTCAGGTATTCATCAGGAAGTATCTGATCGGATGTGAAATCCATGCTGATTAAAATGTTGCGGTTCATAACAATCCTTCTGGTTTCGCTCCTTTTAGGTTTAGCTTTCGCGCCCGTTAAAAAGCGCGCAGAGTGGTTCTAACTGGTAAAACCCATCTTCGACATTTTCAAGCTTAATTTTTATCTTGTTCTTTTGAGACCGGTTACCACTCCATGACAACCATCATGCAATCCTACTTTAACTTTGAGAAGCACGTCACCAGTTATCGGCAGGAAACAGTGGCCGGTATAACGACTTTTTTTACCCTTTCATATATCATCATTGTTAATCCGGCCATTCTTGAGACTGCTGGAATTCCCAAAGATGCCTCAATGACGGCAACAATTCTCACATCGATCTTCGGCACCCTTTTGATGGGCATTTATGCAAAACGCCCTTTTGCCGTCGCTCCCTACATGGGTGAAAATGCATTTATAGCCTATACGGTTGTTCACACACTTGGTTATTCATGGCAGACAGCCCTGGCTGCAATTTTTATCAGCGGTGTTCTTTTCACCTTGATCACTCTTGGAGGATTGCGTCAATGGCTGGCCAAAGCAATTCCCGGAACGCTGAAACACAGCTTTTCTGTAGGTATCGGTCTTTTCCTAGCTTTTCTGGGCCTGAACGACATGGGACTCATCACTCTCGGTGTTCCGGGGGCACCCGTTCAGCTGGCAAATATTGCAAAACTCCCTGTTCTCCTGAGCCTCGGGGGACTCCTCATAACCGCCGTTCTTCTGATCCAACGGGTTACAGGAGCTATTCTTGCAGGTATGGTCGTTACCACAACAGCTTTTCTTCTGACCGGCCTTATTCCAGTTCCTGCAACGGTGTTCAGTATGCCCCCCTCTATTGATCCGGTCTTTATGAAAATCAATATGCAGGGAGCTTTGACCTGGGGATTTGCCGGTGTCATCACCAGTGTGCTGGTTATGGATTTTGTTGATACCATGGGGACCCTTTTTGGTTTATCATCGCGGGCGAACCTGCTTGATGAAGAGGACAATCTGCCGGAAATTGAAAAACCGATGCTTGTCGATGCGCTTGCAACAATTGCCGCATCTCTATTCGGAACCACAACAGCAGGTGTCTATATAGAGTCGGCAGCCGGTATCGAACAAGGAGGGAAAACCGGATTTACCGCGCTTGTCGTTGCCGCTCTCTTTGCTCTCGCCCTCTTTTTTGCCCCGGTACTTACTATTGTGCCTCCCTATGCCTACGGTCCGGCACTGGTTGTTGTCGGCATGTTCATGATGCAGTCGGTAACGAAATTCAATTTCAATGACTACAGCGAGCTCCTTCCGGCTTTTCTTACTATTGCTCTCATGATCTTCACCTTCAATATCGGAGTCGGTATAACTGCGGGATTTATTGCCTATGTTCTATTGAAACTCTTCACCGGAAAAGTCAGAGATGTACGCTCCGGCATGTGGATACTTGCCTTACTTTCATTTACCTTCTATCTTTTCTATCCATACCATTAAACCACGAAAAAGGATGCTGAACGCAAAACTGCGAATAGCCCAGATCGATTGCACACTTGCCAATTTCGATGAAAATCTTGCACAGCATTGCGCCCTGATTGAGGAGGCTATCAAGGAGGGTGCTGATGCCATAGCTTTCCCCGAGCTCTCTCTGACCGGATACAATGTTCAGGATGCAGCACAGGATATCGCCATGCATATAGATGACTCTAGGCTTGATCCACTGCGTGAGCTCAGCCGGAAAATCTGCATTATCTGCGGAGGCATTGAACTAAGCGATGATTACGGCGTCTATAACGCTGCATTTATGTTTGAAGAGGGAATTGGCCACAGTATCCACCGTAAAATCTACCTGCCGACGTACGGCATGTTTGAAGAGCTGCGGTATTTTTCAGCCGGCCAGCAGATCAAGGCAGTACATTCAAAAAAGCTAGGACTAATCGGCGTGGCAATCTGTGAGGATTTCTGGCATGTATCAGTACCCTACCTACTGGCCCATCAGGGAGCAAAACTGCTCTTCGTGCTCATGTCAAGCCCTCTGCGAATGTCCCCTGGCAGCGGTAATCCGGCAATTGTAACCCAATGGCAGACAATTGCCACCACCTATGCATTTTTATTCAGCAGTTATGTCGCCTGTGTGAACAGAGTGGGCAATGAAGACAGCTTCACCTACTGGGGAAACTCATCAATTACTGGACCTGAGGGCACACTGATCTGCGCAGCTCCCCTGTTCGAACCGAAAACAATGGATGCCGTCCTCGATTTTGCCGATGTCAAACGAGCACGGCTGCACTCATCCCATTTTCTTGATGAAGATCTCCGTCTTATCGGTGCTGAACTTAACGATATCATCACACGGAGCCGACCATCCTGACCATTGTCCGCTTTACTGCTGCATTGAAAAGCCTGGAGGTGTCAGACTCTTACGATATGCTTCAGGCAGAAGCTTCATCGCAGCCAGCGCATCTCCCTCACTCTCGAACAATCCGAAAACTGCAGACCCGCTCCCGGAAAGTGAGGCATAAACGGATCCGGCCTCAAGAAGTGTTGATTTTACAAGCCGCACAGCAGGAAAGTGATCGAAAACTGCTGGTTCAAAGTCATTCTCAAAAAGCGGTAAAACCTCTTTTTTCCCGGAAAGACAGAGTTCAGACACTCGTTTTTTCAGATCGGGAAGTTCACGATCAAAACGCCTATAAAAATTTTTATAGGCCCATACCGTTGAGATGTGTTCTTCCGGAAAAACCGTAACAACATAATATGGAAGGGTAAAACCCAGATCTTCCAGTTCATCGCCTATACCTCTGGCATAAGCCAGCCCCCTGATTTCAAGAAAATAGGGAACATCAGCACCAAGAGAGACTGCAATTGCATGGAGATCAGCAGAAGCAGCATTGACCTGCCAGCGTTCATTGAGAACCCTGAGCACCGTAGCTGCATCACTGCTACCGCCTCCAAGCCCGGCGCCGAAAGGTACCTGTTTATGAAGCTTCATAGTCACCCCCCGGCTGATCCCGGCAAACTGCTGCAGAGCTTTAGCCGCCCTTATGCAAAGATTGTTGTCATCAACAGGCAGGGTTCCATTGGTACAGCTCATTGAAATAACCCCGGAATCGGAAAATTCGATCACATCATACCAGTTGATCGGGGCAAAAATTGTTTCGAGTGTATGGTAGCCGTCATCACGTTTTCCGGTGATAAGCAGGCCGAGATTGATTTTTGCAAAGGATTTAACTGACAAAGGAAGCATGGAATGCAATTGATTTTATAGAGAAATATTTGGCATATTCAGAAATGGAAAATCCCGAAAAATCAGCGAATAAAAATAACCGCAACCCCATGTTTTCTGATACGACGATCTCACTTATTCGCAAAAGAACTGCTGAAATTTTCCTTGCAGCTTCTGTCGCTCTATTCTCCCCTCAGGTTCTTAATGCCAGCGATGAACACTCCTATGCTCAGGAGATACAGCAGGATATCGCTGAAGATAAGGTTTATTTGTTAGAAAATATCAGGCAAAACGTAACCATTCCTTCTGAAAAAACAATTGTGGATGCACTTCTCACTGAAGACGCTCCTCAGGCAGTCATGCTCTTCCAGAAACAGCTGAGGGAATATCCTGATCCGGCACTCGATCAGCTCAGCACGTCAAGGATAGCAGCCTACAACCTTGCACTGAATCGTTCGACATCCTCACCTAAGTCTTCGATTTCGTCATCCTCAAGAAAACAACGACCAGCTGTTGTCAAGGCGGACACAACGCAGCAGTCATCTTTACCCCAATTGAATGATGCTCTGCCTTCAGCTCAACGGCAACACGCCACTGTAATTAAGGACTCGACGAAATACTCGTCCAAAACCCGCCCGAACGCACGTCGCACGGCAATCATCAAGACTGATAGCACAAGGTATTCATCCAGGCAGCGTCCGAAAGTTACGTTACCCGCATCTGAAAAATCGAAAGAAGAGAAAATCGTTGAAGGACCAGCAACTTCTACTCTGCAGTTTGGCAGTTTCGAAAGCCGAAAGAATGCGGAAATTCTTGCTAAAAAAATTTCTTATAATGCCGCGGTTGAGATCGTCCAGAAAGGTCAGACGTATAAAGTACAACTGAAAACTCACTATCGTTCCAGTGAGGAGGCAGAGGCTGCAGCAAAAAGACTGCCGGTCAATTCAATTGTAGTTCCATCGAAATAACTGCAGCAGGCGTTGCATTCAAGGCAGAAACCTGATGAAACGAGAAACTGAAATTATAGGACAATCTGTCCTGATTTCCCAGCTCAAGCAACTGGCTCTTCAGGTTGCGGAAACAGATATTACAGTACTGATTATTGGAGAAACAGGTTCCGGCAAGGAAGTACTGGCACGTTACATCCATTCCAACAGCCTGAGGGCTGATAAAAGCTTCATACCTGTTAATTGCGGAGCCATTCCTGCGGGTATTCTGGAATCAGAACTGTTCGGTCATGAAAAAGGGGCCTTTACAGGAGCGGTACAAAGTAGAAAAGGGTACTTTGAATCTGCTGACCGGGGCACCATTTTTCTTGATGAAATCGGCGAAATGCCTCTTGAAACCCAGGTGAAATTTCTCAGGGTTATTGAGACGGGAGAGTTCCAAAGAGTCGGCTCATCGGAAACAATCTACTCCGATGCGCGTATCATTGCCGCAACGAACAAAAATATGTATCAGGCTGTTGCCGAAAAAAACTTTCGTGAAGACTTGTTCTACCGCCTTCGCAGTGTTGAACTGCAGATCCCCCCTCTCAGAGAGAGAGGCAAAGACATTCTCCTGCTTGCGGAAAATTTTGTTCATGAATTTGAGCGCAAGCATAAAATCACCTTTGAAGGCTTCAGCCCTGATGCCGGCGAAATGCTGATACGCTATACCTGGCCGGGAAATGTCAGAGAGCTGAGAAATCTTATTGAATCAGTGCTGGTACTGGAAAAAGGAAAATACATTACCCCTGAAATTCTTGAAAAACATCTGGTTCAGCGAAACCGCTACAAAAGCCTTGTGCATGATCCTTCAAAATCAGAAATAAACGAGCTTCAAATCATCTACAGCAGTATTATTCAGCTTCGCCAGGAGATAAGTGAGATCCGTCAGCTTCTTCAGCATCTCATTCAAACAAGACCGCACACTCCCCTTCTTCTGCCTGATGCGTCAATGACCAGACCACCGGAGAGCAGCAGCTTGAGCTCTGCATCAGAAGAAATCAACAATACCAACAAGACGGAAGTATTACACTCCCTTGACGACATAGAGAAAAAGTCCATTGCTGAGGCACTTGAAATATGCCAGGGAAACAAGCGCAAAACTGCCAAGGCACTCGGCATTACCGAACGAACCCTCTATCGAAAAATCAATGCGTACGGTCTTTAAAAAAGTTGGCAGTCGGCAGTTTGCCGGGCTGAGTGCGGAACGAAAGAGGGGGATGGGTCCATCGCCGGTGCTCAGGATGACAACTTTTTCCTAGTTTTTTTGAACACCGCGATCAGGATTAACAGTGCGGAGATTGCTGCTGCTGTTTTGGGAACTAGATCGGGGTTGCCGGTATAAAAGGTGATGCTGCTCTCAAGTGGCAATTCAGCTGTCAATGTCTGCTCCTGCCACCATGGAATTTCCGCCATTATGCTCCCGTACTTATTGATAATAACAGTAAGTCCGGTATTGGCACACCGGGCCATGGCCCTGCGGTTCTCAATACATCGCATCCGGCCGATAGCCAGATGCTGGTAAGGTCCATAAGAGGTTGCATACCAGCCGTCATTTGTCACAAGCGTCAGAGCCTGTGCACCTTTACGGACAAACGCAGTAACAAGTCCGGGAAAAATGGATTCATAACAGATAATATTTGCGATTTTCACTTTCCCATACTTTGAAGAATGCAACTGCATAACGGTGGTATCACGGCCTTGTCCCCACCCGTTTAGCCCTGCAAGTGAAAACGTTAAATGGCCAAGCCATGGTACATAATCAACATAGGGGACCCTTTCCGCAAATGGAACAAGGCGCATCTTTCTATAGATCTGAGGGATGCCATTACCGGATTCAAGAAGCATAGACGCATTATAGGTTTCAAAAAAACGGTTCATCGACGGATCGTTGTTCCCTGAGTGTTCAGGGTCAGGCTGACCACCGGCAGGATAGTAGATGATATCTGAAAAACCGGTCAACAGAGCTGTATTCCACCCCCTGAGCGATAATCGCAGATTTTGAAGATCATCGTCATAGGCCCTGTCAAGAATATAAAACGGTATAGCAGTTTCAGGCCACATAACCAGATCGGGCCTGTTTTCTCGAACCGCCCTGTTGGTCATACGGTAATATCGCTCCATGATATCAGCACTGTTATTACGCAGCCATTTTGCATGCGGATCGATATTAGGCTGAACAAGAGTAACACGCAGCAGTTTATGCTCTCCGGCCAACGGCCCCTCCCGATTAAATACTGAAAAAGCATAGAGCAGGGGGCCCAGAATCATAAGCGCCATAATGACGACAGAACGAAAAGCATCTTTGCGGCTGCCGATTACAGCCAGGACTATCAGCACGTTAAACCAGACCAGCCAGAAACTCACACCCCAGACGCCGGTAAGGTCTGCATACTGAACCATGAGATTCAGGTTAGACTGGGAATTTCCAAGAGTAAGCCATCCAAACGAAAGATCCTGCTGCATGTAGGCCCATTCCCAGGCAACCCACAAGAAAGGAAGAGAAAAAAGTGCGAAATGGAACCCTGCCATTTTTTTTATCACATAAAAAGCAAGCAGGGGTACAGTCAGAAATAACGCCTGTGCGACAATGGTAAGAGCGCCTCCCGGCAACGTTGCAAGACTGACCCACCAGAGACTTATCAGACAAAAGAACAGCATAGTTATATAGACCCGGCGAAAGAGCACCCCCACTCTATCCACAGTTCGAAGGGAGAGAAGAAGCGGTACGAGAGCCACCCATGCAAGGACTTCAAGACGGATAAAGGGATAGGAAGGAAACGATACCCCAAGAAGAACTCCACTCAAAATCGGTGCCGAATAACGGGACTGACCAAACTGACTTATCGTGCTGGTAAAAGAGGCCATCTGATGATCAAAAAGTTAACAGCTGAAAAAAAGAAATAAAATAATCCCTCAAAAGCCTGAAACTGCCGAAAGTATAAGATATTTCATGAAAACAGATAATCGAGTTCGAACATATTTTACTTTAATTATTGATTTTTATTCTTTAAATTTGTTCTAATCTGTTATTTAACAGGAATAAGCTCCAAGTACTTTCCTGAAAATTTCCAATTTGAACGCCATCAGAAAAAGGAGAACTCATTATGGCTCTTTTCGGCACTAAAGACGCAACCACAGCACACTCGGATTATGAAATCATTCTCGAGGGTGGTTCCAGTTCATGGGGCAAAGTAAAATGCCG
>CAIVCU010000221.1 GCA_903904495.1 uncultured Chlorobiaceae bacterium | reverse complement strand
GATACTCAACAAATTTATCGTCCATTGTCATTCTGAATCATTCAATAAAAACAAGCTGTCTGCCTGTGATTATATAAAAAAATTTAATATTCACGAACCCTGCATTAAAACAGTACAGGCAAGCCTTTCATTAACCGAAAAGCTTGCCTGAAACCTTGTATAACAACCCCGGACGTCAATGCCTGTAAAAAGGCAATTACTTATTATTATTACCGAGAGAGGAGTTGACGCCTTCAAGGATCTGTTTTGCGACTACTGTCAGTGAATCAAGCGCCTGGGCAACTATTTTGCTTATGGGAGCCATGGTACTGTCAAGAAGAGTGCCTACACCAATCAGGATCGTTGAAAAATCCCCTTTTACAACATCACCGTGGTTCTGCTTATCCTGACCGGAACTTTTAATTTCTTCAGCCATATGTCACTGAGATTTAGGTTTATCGCCAACTAAACAATACTCATAGCTTACAATATACGGAATCAAATAATCAAAGCAAATCAATAGGGGCCGTGGAATCCCAAACTCTAATGATTTTGATGTTTCAGAGGAAGTCCTCCTTCATTTTACTGACGCCCATACCGGTCTTCGAGACGAACGATATCGTCCTCTCCCAGATAACTGCCCGACTGTACCTCAATCAATTCAAGAGGAGTATCTCCGGTATTCTCAAGACGATGAATCGCTCCGACAGGAATATAGGTTGACTGATCCTCACAGAGCGTGGTTTCATTGTCTCCAACTCTCACAAGGGCTGTTCCCTTCACCACAACCCAGTGCTCCGCCCGATGATGATGTTTTTGCAACGAAAGGGCTGCGCCAGGCTTTACGGTAATGCGTTTGACTTTGAAGCGTTCTGAAAAATCAACGGTTTCGTATGAACCCCAGGGCCTGTAGACCCGACGATGTATCTCTGCTTCATCGCGTTCTTTCCTTTTCAGCTCTTCGACAATCATCTTCACATCCTGAACGGATGATTTTGACGCAACAAGCACTGCGTCAGCTGTTTCTACGACAATAAGACTATCAATACCAACGGCAGTAACAAGGCGACTTGTCGCGTGGATGTAACAGTTTTTGACATCCTGCACCAGCACATCACCCTTTTTGACATTGCCCGCTTCATCCCGAGCATGAACATCCCAGAGTGCTGACCAGGCTCCAACATCATTCCATCCGGCATCAAGAGGAACGAGTGCGGCCCGCGTAGTTTTTTCCATCACGGCGTAGTCAATGGAATCAGATGGAGATGCAGAAAAAGCATCGATATCAAGCCTTAAAAAATCAAGATCTTCGCGTGCTTTTCCTATCGCCTCCCTGCATGCTGAAACTATTGCCTGCGCATGGGCTTCGAGCTCCTGAAGATAGGATTCGGCCTTGAAAAGAAAAATGCCGCTATTCCAGAAATAGTCCCCTGAAGCAAGATAGAGTTCTGCAGTAGTTCTGTCGGGCTTCTCTACAAATTCAAGCACCGGATAGGCCGTCTTGTCACCTTCACCTGTCACTGAAGCCCGGATATAGCCGTACCCTGTTTCAGGAGCGGAAGGTACTATACCGAAAGTTACCAGTTCCCCCTTTTCAGCCGCTGACTTTCCGGCACCAACAGCGACTCCAAAAGCTGCCGGATCAAAAATAACATGGTCAGCGGGCAGTATCAGCATAAGGGCGCCCGGATGCTTCTCGGCAATAAGCATTGCCGCTACGGCTGCGGCGGGTGCGGTATTTCGCCCTGTCGGTTCGAGAATAATCTCCCCGATATCGGTATTGATCTCATGAAGCTGCTCTGCAACCAGAAACCGGTGGCTCTCATTGCAGACACAATAGACCGG
>CAIVCU010000220.1 GCA_903904495.1 uncultured Chlorobiaceae bacterium | reverse complement strand
GGAATGATCTCAATACGAGCCCTGCGTTGTGTGAAATAGCGCATTATTATTCTGTATTAGGCTTGATAAGAGAGCGATTGGAATAACTGGTGACGATTGATAATCATCACCTTGAGAGTTTCCATTTGATGAACAACCTCTCTGATCCGTGTATTCAGGCTATTGAAGAAAAATATCCCTATCATGGCAATGACGAGTCCTGAAGCTGTTGCAATCAGAGCTTCCGCAATGCCGCCTGTAACTTGAGTTATACCACCTTGTATGTCCGCAAGAACGCTGAAGGCATTAAACATTCCTATAATTGTACCAAACAGCCCTAACAGCGGTGCCAGGGTAATAACCGTGTCCAGCAGCCATAGTGAACGGTCCAGCTTTGGCACCTCATGCATAATCGCCTCCTCCAGGCTGCCCGACAGCTCTTCCTGATTCAAATGGTCATGCTCACCATTTATGGCAACTTCAAGCAGTCTCAGAACGGGAACCTCATTATGACTTTGATGAAACTCTTTGATGGTGTTTTTATTAATGACCGTTTTAGAGCGGCACAATTCAATTGCTTTTTCCCCAACCCGGTACATATTGGCAAGGTAGCGCCACCGTTCAATAATGACGGTTAATGCAAGCAATAAAAGAAACAGCATCAGGTACAGGGTGCCGCCTGATTCGTTGGCTAATTTGAAAAGGTGTTCGAATGACATGGATGGATAGCTTTTTTAGTTTATCGGTATAAAGAGAAGAGAGGGGTTAACCCTCTCTTCTCTCTGGAAATGGCAAAAACAACCGCAGCGCCTAAAAATCAAGTCTTAGCGAAGCCATGAAACTGCGTGGAGATTGCCATGCGAAGGTATCGCCAGCAGACGGTCCTGTTGTTAACACTGGTTTCATTGTAATGACATCCTGTCGATCCAGAATATTGTATACGCCAAGGTTAATTTTCATATTCTTGACGCCAAGACCTGGATTCTTAAAAGTATAGCCTATGTTGCAGTCAAGCGTTGTGATTGGATCCATGGGACACAGCTCACTGTTGTCAGCAAATTGCTTTCCGGTATACTTATACACAAGAGAGCTTGACCAGCCATGCTCTTTATATAACAGTCCAAGTGCCGCAGTGCTTTCAGGGGCAGTTGCAATAGTTAAATGGGTATCACTGGCTTTTGCTGAGTTAATTGATCCATTGGCGTAGAGAGTAACACCGCTTCCTACCGCATAAGTTATCTCTCCCTCAATACCTTTATAGATCACACCACCCTGATTATAGTAAACAGGATTGGAAGCACTTGACGTCGGATCCACACCGATCTTGTTATCGAAATTGATATAATAGAGGTCAGCATCAAAGGTTACCGTATCGGATTTATTGACATAACCAACCTGATAATTGGTAGATCTTTGCGGTTGAATGTTTATACCCTGTGATAACGCAGGTAGTGCTGAAGAATAGTAATTCGATATATCCGGCACCTGCATGCCCTGTGCATACTGAGCATAGACCGAAGAACTCTTGTCAATCTTGTAATTTGCCGTCAGGAATGGCAACGTTGCATTAAAATCCTTCTGCAGGCTCATAGGTGCACGGTACGCTTTCACAAGAACTGCAGCATCGATGAAAAGCTCCGTCTTCACAAATTTAATACCCGGTGTAATCTTTAAATTGTCTGTTGCTGCCCACTCAAACTCTGCAAAAGGCTGATAATTGTTCCAGCTGGAACCTTGATCATATTGGCTGTATGATGGAATCGATGAAAACCCCGGATAAGCTGTTTCCTTATAATTAGGCTTCATTGTCAGCAGGTTATAGTCGAAACGACCACGATAGGTATCTGCCCATTCACTCCAGAGTCCCACTTTTAACAACCCGAAATCGGTCTGTTTCGTGATTTTAAAAATATTACCATAGACGCTGTACTGGTTTATCTTATTGTATCCAGGCATTTGATTTGCAAGTGCTCCCGTTTTGCCCTGGGCAGTGTAAACAGTCGCAAGTCCGTTCGTAGGGTTACCGGCATTATCAGCAGCAATGGTGTTATTTCCGTACCAGTAATAGTAAGATGTGTTATCGATGCCCCAACCGCAACCTAAATCGCTTTGCAGACGCACATAGTCAAATGCGGTGGATTTGGCAACTCTGTTGTAGCCAAAATAGTTGGAATCATTAGGATTAGTAGTGAGACCATAGTTCTTCCCGAATAGGGCAGCCTGTGCGGCGGTAATACCACTTCCTGCATCAGGTGAATAGT
>CAIVCU010000219.1 GCA_903904495.1 uncultured Chlorobiaceae bacterium | reverse complement strand
CCTCCGGCATTTCTTCCTGTGGAAGATGTCCGCAATCGGGGACAACCACCAGTTCTGCGCATGGAAGCTCATTGGCAAGCCTGATGCTCTCCTCTTTTTTTACCATTGAATCGTGTTCTCCGGTAATGACGAGGGATGGGCGCGACAAGGTTTTCAGCCGTTCATCCAGCTGGAGATGATGAGTTTCACTGAAAAGCTCCCAGAAAGCTCTCGACCAGTTACCAGTCATCAGGTCATGGCGAAATGCGGCCAGAACGTCACTTCCAAGCCGTTCCTTGTTGAACCACATGGCACGAATAAGGCGATCATAAAGCCTTGTGATCATAACTTTCATCAAACTGGCAAAGAGAGGGCTCATCATTTTCAAGGCCGGTTTTATAAATGCAGGCACCTCGCTGGTAGCATAGCCGCTATAAATCATGGCATCAGCCAGCACCAGACCCGCAACACATTCAGGGTTGCGCAGTGCAGTCAGAAGTGCTATAGTGCCGCCCGTTGAATTTCCAACCAGCACAGCCTTGTTGAACCCGAGTTTTTTTATGAGAGCGATAACCAGGTCACTCTGGGCTTCAGGAGTATAACTTACCTTAGTCCCCATTGAGGGCAGAGGGCGTGAAGTCATGCCGAAAGCAGGCCGGTCGAATGCAATGACCGATGCTGTATCAGCCAGCCCGTCAAAAACAAGCCGCCATGATCTGAGACTCAGAAAACTGCCATGCAGCAGCACAACTAGCGGCTTCCCGTTGCCGGCAAACCGGTAATGAACATTGAACCCGTTTACCTCAGTAAAGTGGTAGCCAGCAGAGACCGGAAGCCCGATTTCGCCATCAGCTCCCGGAGCACTCTGCATTGTTCTTTCAGACATGGTTATTAGCAGCTTATAATACTGCCCAATTTTCAATAGTCACTCCTTTTACCCGACTGAACTCTTTGGTGTTATTGGTGACGAGAACTGCATTCAGTGCTTTGGCGTGAGCAGCAATCATGGTGTCAAGTGATCCGATTGGTTCTCCTCTTCTTTCAAGCTCAGTTCGTATCTCGCCGTAATGCCAGATAGCCGAGTCATCAAAAGGAAACAGTTCAAGCGGTGCAAAAAACATTTCAAGAGCCCGCCGGTTTTTGTCGGAACCGCTTTTTATGACGCCAAATGCCAGCTCAGCGGCTGTAATGCTCGAAATCCCTATGTTCCCGATGCTTTCTTGCCTGAACCGCTCCAGAACATGCGTTGGTTGTGCATTGATAATATAAATGCAGATATTGGTGTCAAGCAGGTAGCTCACGGAGCCATCTCCTCTCGATTCTGTTCTTCAGGCTGCTCTCTTTGCAATTGAAACCCTGGTTCAAACTCCTGCAGAGCAGTTTCAAGCATTGCCCATGATTTATCAATCGGCAAAAGTAAAACTCCATTACCGAAATGCTTGATCATTACATCGCTGCCATCAAACCGGTACTCTTTTGGTAAACGGACAGCCTGACTTCGTCCGGATGGAAAAATGCGCGCAGTATCCATACTTCCTCCTTTATAAAAAACGCAATTGATAACTATCAATGATAGTTATCTTTTTTTGCAAAAGCAAGATTATCATTGTTTCACTCCCCGCAACTATTCAGCAGTCCATCCTGCATCCGAAGGCATCGGTCGGACATGGAGGCGTAATCCTCGTTGTGGGTAACGATGATAAAAGAGGTTCGGCGCTCCTTGCTCAGCTTTGCCATAAGCTCGTAGAGCATACGGCTGTTTGTGCTGTCAAGGTTGCCGCTTGGTTCATCCGCCAGAACAAGTTTCGGGTTATTCATCAGGGCGCGTGCAATCGCGACCCTCTGCTGTTCGCCGCCGGAGAGCTCTGAGGGAAGGTGCTCAAAGCGTTCACTGAGTCCGAGTCCTGCAAGCAGTTCCCCGGCATGTTTTTTTGCCGGCTGGAGCTTTCCTGTGGCAATGAACTCCGGCATGGCCACATTTTCAATAGCGGTAAAGTCAGAGAGCAGGTGGTGGAACTGGAAGACAAAACCAATCTTGCGGTTCCTGAATTTTGCCAGCGCTTTTTGCGAGAGAGAGTATTTTTTATTCATGAACAGCTCTTCCCCGTCAAACAGTATTTCGCCTCCGACCGGTGTGTCGAGGGTGCCGAGCATATTCAGCATTGTGGTTTTCCCGCTGCCCGAAGCTCCGATAACCGTCACCATTTCACCTTCACCGAGCGAAAGATTTATTCCGCGCAGTATGGGTATGGTTCGCTGGCCTGGAAGTGTATAGGATTTGCTGATGTTTTTTGCTTCGAGCATGTTGTATTAAGGTCTGGTTTGGCCGTTACCCTCTATAATCCATTTGTAGGTTGTGAGCTCTTTCAGGGCCATAGGACCTCGTGCATGGAGTTTCTGTGTGCTGATGCCGATTTCAGCACCAAGTCCGAACTGGGCGCCATCGGTGAATGCTGTTGAAGTGTTTGCATAGACAACCGCAGCATCAACCCGTTTTAAAAATGTTTCTTTTGTTACGGTGTCATCTGTAATAATTGCCTCACTGTGGCGCGAGCTGTAGTGGGCGATGTGTTCAAGCGCTTCTTCCAGGGATGCAACTGTTTTTATCGACATTTTCAGGGAGAGGAACTCGGTGCCGAAATGTTCCGGTTTAGCCCTGTGCAGCAGTCCGTCGGGGTAAATGCCCTGCAGTTTCTGGTAAGCAGCTTCATCCGCAAAAAGAACTACCTCTTTTTCCGCCAGTGGACTGACAAGCCGGGCAAGATCATCAAGCCGATCCTCGTGGATCACAAGAGTATCAAGCGCATTGCAGACGCTTGGACGGCGGGTTTTTTCATTGAAGATGATCTTTTGACCAAGCTCGAGATTGCCGCTTTTATCGAAATAGGTATGCACAATACCCGCACCGGTTTCGATGACCGGAACCTTTGCATTATTACGGACAAAGTCGATCAGTTTCTGACTGCCCCTGGGAATGATCATATCGATAAAACCGACAGCATTGAGCATGACGGCAGCAGCCTCCCGTTCAGAAGGTAACTGGTAGAGCGTGTCGGGATTGATGGCATGCTTCTTCAGCACAGTATGGATCAGGTCAACAATGGCAATGTTCGAATACATGGCATCACTTCCTCCCTTCAGTACGGTAGCATTGCCGGATTTCAGACAGAGAGCGAAAACATCGAAGGTCACATTGGGACGGGCTTCATAGATGATGCCGATTACTCCTATTGGAACCGAAACTTTTCTCAGCTCAAGTCCATTGGGCAGGGTCCGCTCTTCAAGGGTAAGATCAAGAGGCGAAGGTAACGTAGCGACATTGCGGATATCACCGGCAATGGCTTCAAGACGTGCAGCGTTCAGGAGAAGCCTGTCGTACATCGGATCAGCCTGATCCATACGATCGAGATCTTTCCTGTTGGCGTTGAGTATGAGTTCCTGATGTGATGGAATACTGTCGGCAAGATCAAGCAATAATGTGTTGATAGTGGCATCGCTGAGTGTCACGATCTCCCGGCTTGCCTGCTGGACAGCTTTGAGCTGTTGCGTGATGGTTTCCTGCATGGTTGTTCCTAAAGTGCTTTTCGCTGTTTCAAGGTGTTATATAAAGATAATCATAGTGGATTAATGGTTTATGGCCTTTTTGTCCAAGGATCGTAAGTGTTTTGTCCGAGCTGTACTGTGCCATCCCGTAACCGATAGCCTGACCTTCTTTTGAGCAGATTTTTATGATATCCCCCTTAAAGAATATCCCTTCCACCGACTCAATACCGATCGGCAGGAGGCTGTTAGCCTGTTCATCACTGACCAGTGCCGTTTCGGCTCCCTTGTTGATCGTGACCGCTCCCTTTTCAAGACCTTCGCTGTTTGCAATCCAGCGTTTTGGTCCGTGGGTCGGCTTTTGCGGAAGAAATTTTGTGCCGGTTTGTTTTCCGCCGAGAATCGACAGCAGAATATCAGGCGTTCGTCCGTTGGCTATATGAACCGTAATGCCGAGCCTTGAGAGTTTCTGTGCTATATGGCACTTGGTCAGCATGCCTCCTCTTCCGAATTCAGATTTTCCCGGCTGGATGTACTGGTGGAAATGTTTTGTTGATGGATCGATTTCCGGGATGATAGCCCCATCTCCTGTTTTAAGGTCAAACAGACCATCAACATGTGAGAGAATGATATAACCTTCAACATCCATCATTGATGCAATAAGGCCGGAAAGCTCATCATTGTCGGTAAACATGAGCTCGGTTACTGACACGGCATCGTTTTCATTGACAACGGGGATGATACTCTGCTGCAGAAGAGCTGTAAAGCATGTCTGCATGTTGAGATAGTGCTGACGGTCCCGAAAATCTCCTTTTGTGACAAGAATCTGCGCGGTGATCAGGTTATGCCCGAGAAAGAGTTCATTATAAGTGCTGATCAGTTTTATTTGTCCGGTTGATGCAAGTATCTGCCTTGCAGCAACCGGCGTCAGGGTCCCGGATGGTTGTATGACAGATCGTCCGGCACTGACGGCACCCGATGAAACGAGAATGATCTGGATTCCCATGGACTGAAGTTGCGCGATCTGAGCGGTAAGGCTCTTGAGAATCTCAAGATCAAGCTCCCCGTTTTTACCGGTGATGACATTCGAGCCGACTTTTACGACAATTTTTCTATAGATCGGATGTAGATTTTTCATGCTTAAGTGAACCTGTTCCTGACTGAATTACAACCCCGCCATCCCGGCAGACCTTTCCCTGAGCGATAACGAAAGAAAGGTAAAGCACAGTCCGTAAAAAAAGAAAATAAAAAGTGTTGGCGCAAGTCAAGTGAATCTGTTTGAAATTTTCATGCTGACGCTTTCAAAACCTCACTCTTGTCTTCGGGGTGGTTTGTGATCAACTGAAAAGATATGCATATTTGTTTCCGGACAAGTTATTTTTCCGGTTGAAAATATGATCGCATTCTGTTGTTGTTTTTCAATGGTGCGGACTCGGATTCCTGAGCTCTTCTTACAGTATTGCCGAATTTTTTAGAGGGTATTGAAGCTGCATATAAAAAATGGCAGCAGGTGTAGAGCGTAACTTCTGGATTCTATAGCGATGGTGTTGATGAGCCTGATTGATATTTCATTGCCGTTGAAGAATCCGGTATTACAGTTTTCACTGATACTGTTTATCATTCTTTTTGCACCGGTTCTTCTTAACCGGCTGAAAATTCCCAGTCTGATCAGTCTTATTATTGCCGGAGCGGTGATTGGACCCCATGGGTTTAATCTGATGCTTCGTGACAGCAGTATTATTCTGTTCGGGACGGTAGGTTTGCTCTATATCATGTTTCTTGCCGGACTTGAAATTGATGTTGAAGATTTCCGGAAAAACAGCAGAAACAGTATCCTGTTCGGTATTTACACCTTTTCCATTGCTATTGTTCTCGGTATTCTTGTAGGCCTCTATATTCTTGATTTTTCGCTGTTTTCCTCCATTCTTATCGGCAGTATTTTTGCCTCTCATACGCTCATAGTCTATCCCGTAGTCAGCAAGCTTGGTGTTTCAACGAACAAGGCGGTCACTATTGCCATTGGTGGCACCATTATCACCGATACCCTTGCGTTGCTGGTGCTGGCAGTTATTGCCGGAATGTCATCAGGCGAGGTGATGACAGGATTCTGGATAAGGCTTCTGGTCGGGCTGACGCTTTTCAGCCTTATTGTTCTGCTGCTTTTTCCTGTAATAGCCCGCTGGTTTTTCAAGCGATTTGATGACAGTGTACTCCAGTATCTCTTTGTCCTGGCAATGGTTTTTTTTGGAGGTTTTCTTGCTGAAGCAGCAGGTGTTGAGGCCATTATCGGTGCGTTTTTCAGCGGACTCGCCCTGAACCGTCTGATTCCCCGGACGTCGCCGCTCATGAACAGAGTCAAGTTTGTCGGTAATGCCCTGTTTAT
>CAIVCU010000218.1 GCA_903904495.1 uncultured Chlorobiaceae bacterium | reverse complement strand
CGCTTATTTTTCTGCTTCAGGTTCTTTTTCTGTGGGATTCCCATAAATGGATACTGCAAAGCTCAATGCTTGTCA
The DNA here is from genome assembly GCA_903904495.1 of uncultured Chlorobiaceae bacterium. Classification (GTDB taxonomy): domain Bacteria; phylum Bacteroidota; class Chlorobiia; order Chlorobiales; family Chlorobiaceae; genus Chlorobium. The sequence goes on along the minus strand of CAIVCU010000218.1, from coordinate 4,751 downwards.
TGGGCGTCAGTGACTCTCTTGCGGCTCTGGTCGGCAGTTCGGTCGGGAAAAAACATATTGAACATCTCACGAAAAACCCCAAAACCGTTGAGGGATCGTTGACGATGTTTTTCAGCAGCTTTATTCTGCTTTGTGCCACGCTTATGGTGTTCAGCAAAGATTTCAGCGGAGGTCTCGCTGGAAAACCGATCTTGCTGCTGCTTGCCCTTGCCCTCCTTCTTGCACTCGTGGCGACTGCTGTTGAGGCGCTTTTATCGCACGGGCTCGACAATTTTTTTATTCCCTTATCGATCGCCTATGTACTCTATGTGCTCGAAGTGAACCATACCATTCTTCTCGAACGATTTCTCATAGGTGGTCTTTTTGCGTTTCTCCTTGCGGTATTTTCGATTAAAGTAAAGTTTCTCAATAACAGTGGCGCAACGGCGACATTTCTGCTCGGGACGACGATCTTCGGCATTGGAGGCATGGCATGGACAGTACCGCTTTTAACTTTTTATCTCTTATCATCCGTGCTGTCAAAACTCGGCAAAAAACGTAAAGCGAAATTTGACCTTGTTTTTGAAAAAGGTTCACAGCGCGATGCAGGCCAGGTTTATGCCAACGGAGGCATTGCATGGATTCTGATGATTGTTTTTTCGCTGACCAACGATCCTGCAATATTTTTTGCATATCTTGGAACGCTTGCTGCCGTGCAGGCCGATACCTGGGCTACCGAAATCGGTACCATGTGGCCAAACCCTAAAGCCTGGCTGGTGACGACCTTCAAGGAGGTGCCTGTCGGGACTTCCGGAGGTGTTTCAGTGCCCGGTACTTCAGGAGCATTTCTCGGTTCTCTTTTTATATGTGCAAGCGCATTGGTTATCAATGTAAAATGGCTCTCTGATTTTGGAATACTCCAATCCTTTCTTCTCATAGGGTTTTCCGGACTTCTGGCCAGCTTGGTTGACAGTTTTTTCGGCGCAACGGTTCAGGCACAGTATTTTGATCCAATCCGCGAAAAGGTAACCGAAAGGACCCATAGTACTGCTCCGGATGGTGTACTTGTTGAAAACCGGCTTATAAAAGGGACTCCATTGGTCAACAACGACCTCGTCAATACGCTTTGTGCACTATCCGGTTCAGCACTTGCGTACACAGTGATTGAAAAAGTGCATTTGTTTCATTGAACTTTAATTGATTCTATTGATATGGTTGATTCTAAACTCGGAATTTTTGGCCTGCTTTCGGATGCCGGACCTGTTGTGTTGTTTGTGCTTTCTGTACTGCTCTCTTTCTCGATAGTTTCCTGGGCAATCATTGCATTCAAATTCAACTATGTAAGACAATCCCTGAGTGAGTCCAGAGCCTTCCTCGATTATTTTTTCGAAATCTACAATGTTGACAAAGCCTTTGCTGAAAGTGAAAATTTCAGAAAAGGCTCTCTTCCAAGGGTTTTCCGTTCAGGGTATATTGAATATCGCGCACTTGGTGACAAGGCTGATCTCCGCCAGGTCAGGGCACGTATTGCCCGGGCAATTAAACGCGAGGCCAATGCAGAAAGCAAGAGACTCTCCTCCCTTGTGCCGTTTCTTGCAACGGTTGGCAATACAGCTCCGTTCATTGGACTGTTTGGAACCGTATGGGGCATTATGACCTCGTTTCACAACATCGGTACCACCCAGTCAGCCTCCCTTGCTGCGGTAGCACCGGGTATTTCAGAAGCTTTAGTTGCTACTGCGGCAGGTCTTGCAGCAGCTATTCCTGCGGTTATGGCATACAACTTTTTTACGCATCAGATCGGTATAATCGAGCGGGATCTCGAAGAGTTCTCCCCTGAATTTGTTGCTGCATTCATTAACGAACCATAGATGACACTCACAATATGATGACTTCAGGCAAAAGCAGGCTGATGAGTGACATTAACGTAACACCCTTCGTTGATGTCATGCTGGTGCTGCTGATTATTTTTATGGTTACAGCTCCCATGATGACCCATGGTGTAAAAGTCGATACTCCGCAAACCACCCACAAGCAGATGGATGTGGATGAAAAAGCTCTTGTAATCAGCATCGACGCTTCTCAACGGGTTTACATCAATAAATATCAACTGAATGTCTCTGAGATTCGCACAAAATTACCGACGATACTGGATGTCAAGCGGACAGGCGATGTCTATCTTAAAGCCGATAAATCTCTTCCGTACGGGCTGGTTATGGATGTGATGGCACAGATCAAGGATGCTGGCATTGAAAAGATCGGTATGGTGACGGAACCGGCACCCGCACCCGCCCGTAAGGCAGGTTTGAGATAAGTGGGGAGTATGGAAAAAGGTCAGAAGCTCATTTATACTGAAAAAAAGTTTTCACTTTGGCTTGCTGCAGCAGCTGTCATGCATGCCCTTGTGATTTTCCTGGCAATCTATCTCCAGAGTATAGATGCGCGGAGACAGGCTAAACCGAAAATTGTCAGTGTCAGTCTGGTTTCGCTCCCTGGCGTAGCGGGATCTCACGAGTTTTCTGAAAAGAAAGCTGGCGGTGAAGCGCATCCGGCTACCTCCCCCGAGGCTCCGCATCCTGTGGTTAACAAAAAGAGTGTTGATCTTAAGAAAGCGCTCCCGGAAGTTGCCCCTGTGACTCCAAAGAAAGAAAAAAAACCAGTTAAGGTTAAGGAGGTTGTCCCAAAGGCAGCGAAAGTTACTCCAAAGAAAATTGCAATTGAACCCTTGCCCGCCAAGGTGAAGCCAAAAGCCATAGAAAAGCCGGCCGACATCAGCAAAGCACTAGAGCGGATTAAACAAAACGTCGACAAAAAAACTGCTGCATCGCCGCCCCAGTCAGCCGGAAATCTGAACGATGCACTTGCCAGACTTCAGCAGAAAGTTAAAGCACAAGGCACTCCGGCATCGTCTGGCAGCGGTAGTGGACAAGGCGGTTCAACTGGCGCTCGAAGCGGAGCTGGAAAAGGGTATGGAGGAGGAACCTCAGCCCCGTACAAAGCTGAAATCGCCTCAATTATTATGCAGAACTGGGAGTTTTCCAAGCTTCTCCTTAAAAACAGTTATGGCATGGAAGTCTATGTTCGTATTAATATCAGTACTAACGGAACCATCACTAAGATCATTTTTGATAAAAGAGCTCCGAGCGAATACCTTAACAATTCGGTAAAAAGAGCACTCGAAAAATCATCACCGCTTCCTGTTCTTCCGAAAGAAGAAGGTGCAAAGGATGCCTGGATTGGATTCGTGTTTACCCCGGAAGGTATAGAAAAATAGCTCTGTCTGACACACCGGAAGTTCCGTAACACTCAGTAATCATAGTCATCAACCGAAAATTAAATTGCAGTTGCAACATGGGAAAATAGTACTGAAAACAATATATTTATTGCTGGTACAACACCACCGCTTTCTGCCGGTCATACAGATAAGGCCTCTACTCAAAACCGAAAATCACTTTGTTGGCAGGAAAAGTTAAATGTTTCATTGCAAATAACCAGGAGGGGCACATGTTGAAGTGTATACCCCGTTTTATTAAATGATAAAAGGAGCTGAATTGATGAAAAAACAGATAAAAGGCATGCTTGTCATAGCCATGATGTTGACCGCGGGATGTTCCTCAAAAAGTGCCGTAAAATCTACTGAAAGCAGTGAGCCTCAGGCATCTTACACCCCGGTGACCAGTGAAACCTCACCATTGCCGACGGGACGTACAGGATATGGATTCGACAAATGGCAGACCGGACCGCTGGGAGATGTATTTTTTGATTTCGACAGTTCCGCTCTCAGTTCAGATGCAGAGGAACAACTCAGGCAGAATGCAGCATGGCTCAATTCTAATGCCGCAAAGAAGGTTCTTGTTGAAGGCCACTGTGATTCAAGAGGAACATCTGAATACAACCTCGCTCTTGGAGAACGCAGAGCTGGAAGTGCAAAAGAATTCATAGTCAAGCTTGGGGTTGCTCCATCCCGTCTCGAAGTAGTCAGTTTCGGTGCTGAACGGCCATTTGATCTCGGTCAGAACGAAGATGCATGGGCAAAAAACCGCCGGGCACACTTCGTCATCAAGGTACCCAAAGTCGCCAAATAACAATTCCGAATGCAGAACCGGTGACTGAAGAATTGGTTACACCCAAAAACGGCTTACATACATAACCCAGGACTCTCTATGAATAACAAGATTAAACCGTTTCTTTTCTTGCCGTTTTTTGTTTTTTCCGCCTGTGCATCAAAACAGGATCTTATTGTCGTGGAAGATGATCTGCGAAAACTGAAGACGGAATCTGAAACCATTAAAACGCAATCTGCCGGTTCCTATTCAGACGTTCAAAAGGTTAATGATGAAATTGCACGACTGCAAGGCATCGTGGAAGAGGCTGATCATAAGAACAGCAGGGCTTTCGGACGACTTGCCATGGAAGATTCTCTGTTGGTGCACAAGGTTGATGAACTCGAATCCAGACTGCACAAAATTGAGCTCTCTCTCGGAGTGGACAACAGGGAAAAGTCCCCTTCAGGTATGCCGAAACCCAATGAATCACTTGAGGGTGCTAAAGCTGCAGGGGTTCTTGATGACGCCGCACTGCTCAAAGAGGGGTTTGAAAGGCTTGGAAAAAACAGTTACGCCTCTGCGAGGGAGAGTTTCACTGCGCTTTTAAAAAACTACCCTAAATCCGCGCTTCTCGATCAGGCTCAGTTTTATCTTGCAGAGAGCTACTTCAGCGAAAAATGGTATGAAAAAGCTATTCTTGAATATCAGGCAGTGATAGCCCGGTAT
>CAIVCU010000217.1 GCA_903904495.1 uncultured Chlorobiaceae bacterium | reverse complement strand
TGAGGAGATCTGCCCGAATAGCTATACAGTGCCCTATCCGGATATTCTGCTGACCATTCTTGGCCTGCTCTCTCTATGACGACAATCTTCTTTATGAAAATCTTTTAAATACCTGTATGAGTAACATTTTCAAAGGGGCAATATTTGATCTTGACGGAGTCATAACCGGCACCGCAAAAGTACACAGCCTTGCCTGGGAATCGATGTTTAACTATTTCTTAAAAGATTACGCTGAAGTCAACAACGAACCTTATGTTCCTTTTGATCCTGCTCATGACTATCACAAGTATGTAGACGGCAAACCGCGGATGGAGGGGGTTAAAAGCTTTCTGTTGTCGCGGGATATCGAGCTGCCCTATGGCGAGCTGGACGACATTCCGGAAAAAGAGACCATCTGCGGTCTTGGAAACCGTAAAAACATCCTGTTTTCAGAAATCCTCATCAAAGAAGGCCCGGAGGTCTATGCGTCTTCTGTTGAACTCATCAACGAACTCATAAAAAAAGGGATCAGAATCGGTATCGCTTCATCAAGCCGCAACTGCAAGCTGATTTTGCAGCTTGCCCAGCTTGAGCATCTTTTTGAAACCCGTGTTGACGGAGAAGTTTCCATTGAACTTGGACTGAAGGGCAAGCCAAACCCGGATATTTTTGTCAGAGCTGCCCGGAATCTCGGATTGGAACCTCATGAATGTGTTGTTGTTGAAGATGCCATTTCCGGAGTTCAGGCAGGCTCCCGAGGGAATTTCGGGATGGTGCTCGGTATTGCCCGTGACATTGAAGGATCGAAGCTGAGGGTGGAGGGAGCCGATATTGTTGTCAGGGATCTTGCGGAAATCACAATTGCTGACATCGAACATTGGTTCAGCGAAGGTCTCGAATTTGAGGGCTGGAATCTGACCTATACCGATTTTTCCGCCAAAGATGAGAAACTTCGTGAAACACTTACATCATCCGGCAATGGCTACCTTGGTGTCAGAGGCGCCTATGAAGGCTCTTCAATTTCCCACTACCACTACCCCGGAACCTATATCGCAGGCATTTTCAATAGGGTACCTTCTGAAGTTCACGGCCAGACAATTTTTAACAACGACTTTGTCAATACGCCGAACTGGCTCCCGATTGAATTCAAAATAGGTGGCGGAGAGTTCATCGATCCGTTTGACCAGAAGATACTCAGCTACCAGCAAAATCTGAATCTGCGTAACGGCCTTATGGAGCGTGACATAGTTATTCAGGACAACCTCGGAAGAATATCAAGCATCCACACCCGCAGGTTTACAAGCATGGATGATCCTCATCGGTGTGCCCTGACGTTCACGTTGAAGCCGGTCAACTACAGTGCCGAAGTCGAATTCCGGTCTGCAATTGACGGACGGGTAAAAAACAAGAATGTTGCGCGATACAACGGCCTTTCAAACGACCATCTTGAACACATCGAAAGCAGCAGTGAAAACGAGATAATGCTGCTTCATGTACAAACCAATGTTTCACATTACGGCATTGTAACCGCTGCCAGGACTGGGGTGCTGAGCCATGGAAAGCGTTTGACCATAGAGCATTCAATAGTAAAGGATACGCGGTATATCGGGGAGGCCTTTAAAGTGCGGCTGAGTCCAACCAAAAGCTGCACTATTGAAAAACTTGTTTCTATACATACTTCACTTGACCATAAAGGTGCAGATCCGGTAAAAGCAGCCCGGCACTCTCTTCAAACACACGACACGTTTGACACTCTCTTTAAATCACATGTTGATGCGTGGGAGAAAATATGGGAAAAAGCTGACATTATTGTAGAAGGTGACCGGTTCAGCCAGAAAGCGCTCAGACTGCACACTTATCACATGATGTCCACAGCATCGCCACACAATCCAGCCATAGATGCCGGCATGCCTGCTCGGGGTCTTAACGGCGAGGCTTACCGTGGCCATATTTTCTGGGATGAAATTTTTATTCTGCCGTTTTTCAACCGCCACTTCCCGGATATTTCGAAAGCACTTCTCATGTACCGCTACCGGCGGCTTGACGCTGCAAGAGAATATGCTCGTGAAAACGGTTATAAGGGCGCCATGTTCCCCTGGCAAACTGCCGATGATGGCCGTGAGGATACACAGATACTCCACTTCAATCCAAAAAGCGGATCATGGGGTCCTGACCTCAGCCGTATGCAGCGGCATGTTTCGATAGCTGTTTTTTATAATACCTGGCGCTACATTTACGATACTGATGACACCCAGTTCCTGAATGAGAATGGTGCTGAGCTGATGTTTGAAATCGCAAGATTCTGGGCATCAATCGCCACATATTCACCAGAGACCGGAAAGTACCATATCGAAGGTGTGATGGGACCGGATGAATTTCATGAAACTCTGCCCGGAAGCGGTAAAGAGGGATTGAAAGATAATGCCTACACCAATATTATGGCCATCTGGCTTTTTGAAAAAGCTGCAGAAATCGGTGAAAAAATAGATCCAACCATTCTCAGACACCTGATTTCAAAGATCCATCTCGGCTTTGATGAACTGAAGCATTGGCGCGATATCAGCAGCAATATGAATATCCTCGTTGACAGCGATGGCATACTTGAACAGTTCGATGGCTACAAAAGCCTTAAGGAGCTTGACTGGACTCACTACCGTAGCAGATATGGCAATATCCACCGCATGGACAGGATACTGAAAGCCGAGGGAGATACTCCCGATTTGTACAAGGTTGCCAAACAGCCGGATGTTCTGATGACGTTCTATACGCTCTCACCTGGAGAAGTGGCTGAGCTGCTGGGAAAAATCGGGTATAAAATCCCTGATGACCTGACTCTGGTCAGAAACAACTATGCTTTCTACGAACCAAGAACAAGCCATGGATCAACGCTGAGCAAGGTGGTTCACAGCATCATCTCCAGCTACCTTCATGATGGTCATGAAATGGCATGGAAATGGTTCTCCGATGCCCTTAAAAGTGATATTGAAGACACGCAGGGCGGCACAACCCAGGAGGGTATTCATTGCGGCGTCATGGCAGGAACGCTTGATACGGTGATCCGTTATTTCGCCGGAATCTCTTTCTATAATGAAAAGCTCAATGTGCATCCCAACAGGCCGGCTCAATGGAAAAAACTCAGCCTGAGCATCTGTTTCAGAAATAACCGTTATGCCATTACCATTACGGAAAATGATATCATTGTCACGTTGCTCGAAGCAGAGGGAGATGAAGCTCCGGCATGCATAGCAGGAATACATCTCACGCTGAAAAAGGGGGTTGCCTATCACTCAGCGACAGTCTGAACAATGATGAAGGCTGTCATCATGCCTTCATTTTTTTGATTTGTAGCTTTAAACCTTATAATAGCTTTTTTACTTCTTTTTTTGTTTACCTATTGGATTACCTATGCGCCTGTCAAATTTTCGATATACCCTGCCTAAAAGTAAAATAGCCGAAGAACCATCAGCACCGAGGGATAAGTGTAAAATGATGGTATTGAACCGGCGGAAAAAAGACATTGAGCATAAAGTTTTCGAAGATATTGCATCCTATTTTAAAAAGGGAGATCTGCTGGTCTTAAACAACAGCCGGGTTTTTCCCGCTAAGATATTCGGGCAGAAGGAAAAAACAGACGCAAAAATCGAGGTATTCCTCCTCAGAGTTCTCAACAAGGAAGCCGGATTGTGGGATGTACTGGTTGATCCAGCACGAAAAGTACGGGTCGGGAACAAAATTTATTTCGAGGAAGACGTTGTGGCTGAAGTGGTTGACAATACCACTTCCCGCGGCAGAACCATCAGATTTCTTAATCCTGACATTGATGTGTTCAGCCTTGTTGAAAGAATAGGCACTATCCCCCTTCCGCCCTATTTTACCCGTTCGGCGATTGCTTCGGACAAAGAGAACTATCAGACTGTCTATGCAAGTCAAACCGGCGCCGTCGTCGCTCCTATGGCAGGATTGCACTTCACCATGCCGCTCCTCCAGAAAATCCAGAAAATCGGGGTGAAAATTCTACCGATAACTCTCCATCCGAGTTTGAGCACCTTTAATGCCATTGAAGTCGAAGACGTTTCGAAGCATAAAATGGATTCGGAATATTTCAATATTCCCTATCAGACAGCAATGGAAATCAATGAAACCAAGGTCAACAAATCAGGAAGGATCATCGCGGTCGGAACAACAACCTGCCGTGTGCTTGAAGCCAATGCTACGGTTGACGGTAAAATAAAATTCGGAAGAGGCTGGACAGACAAATTCATCTATCCTCCATACCAGTTCAAGGTTACTGATGCTCTTGTCACCAATTTCCAGCTCCCTGAAACAACACTGCTTATGGCTGTCAGTGCATTTGCTGAACACCGGTTGCTTATGGAAGCCTATAAAATGGCACTGAAAGAAGATTACCGCTTCTTGGCTTACGGAGATGCCATGTTTATCCATTAACCCCCCCGCAGGGATTGACCTCTAACTATGAATGCCATTGCCATTATTGCAGCAAGCGGTATCGGGAAGCGAATGCAGCTCAAGGACGGACAAAGCAAACAACTGCTTGAAATTGCAGGGTTTCCAGTTATTCATCATACTATAAAGGCATTTCAGGCAGCATCATCAGTCAGCGCCATCTATATAGCCACAAAAGAGGAAAACATAGCGACGCTCGAGGGTATGGCAGGCTCAGAAGGCTTCAGTAAGGTAAAAGCTGTCATCGAAGGCGGTAAAGAGCGTCAGGATTCGGTGAACAACTGCATCAAGGCAATTGAGCAGGAAATACGCATGACCGGCAATGCTCCTGACACTATTCTTGTGCACGACGGTGCCCGTCCGTTCATACGGCCTGAAGAGATAAATGAAATCTCACATCTTTCGCTCCAGTTCGGAGCTTGTGTGCCAGCCACAAGACCAAAGGATACAATCAAGTATATCGGATCAAATCCTGAGTTTTTCGGAGAAACGCCTGATCGCAGCAGTCTGCTTCAGGTACAGACACCGCAGGGCTTTCGCTGCAGACTTCTCATCCAGGCTCACGAACAGGCAGACCTTGAACGCTGGTATGCAACTGATGATGCAGCACTTGTAGAGCGATTCTTTCCTGAACAGCCCATAAAGATTTTTGAAATGGGTTATCACAATATAAAAATCACGACACCGGAAGATATTCCGGTAGCTGAAGCTATTTTCAGTCAAAAGACTTCATGGTCTTAACACGCTAAAAAAGAACAAATAAAACTTTCTCATAGCTTGTTTATTCCTCTTTGCTATGGTATATTTTCAGCCCGAAAGATGGTGAGGTAGCTCAGTTGGTTAGAGCACAGGATTCATAACCCTGAGGTCGAGGGTTCAACTCCCTCTCTCACCACCCAAGAGAAGCGGGTGTAACTCAGTTGGTAGAGTGTTTGCTTCCCAAGCAAAATGTCGCGAGTTCGAATCTCGTCACCCGCTCTTTTCTTGTTAAAATTCTTTTTTGTTGACACATTACCTCTCATGACTCATTCCACTATTTTCTTTACCCCGGTCAGTGTTGAGGAAATCAACACCACTCAAATCATTGATGGCCAGATGGCCCGTCATCTGGGTATTGAAATGACCGAAATCGGACTTGATTTCATGACGGCAAAAATGCCTGTCGACCACCGTACTATCCAGCGCATTGGAATTTTGCACGGAGGGGCTTCACTGGCTCTTGCCGAAACGGTTGGAAGTATTGCCGCATCATACTGCGTCGATCGAGAGTCATTTTACATTGTAGGACAGGAAATAAACGCCAACCATATCCGTCCCGTCAGGACAGGATTTGTCTTTGCCACAGCTTCGCCCCTGCACCTTGGAAAAAGCTCTCAGGTATGGGATATCAAGGTGAAAAATGAAGAGGGTAAACTGACCTGCGTCAGCCGTTTTACTGTTGCTGTCCTTAAAAAAGAGCCGGTTCCCCGATAACTCCGGCAGGGAATGATTTTTTTTAAATGGCGGGTCAGTTTCAAAAAACTTTTCCTACCTTGTTTCTTTAGTTGTAACGGTTTTATACACTTATTGCAGATTTCAGGGTATGCAGATCTTACCATCAGACACTCTCGTATCACCGCTTGACCCCGCAGAGGAACTCCTTCATCAGCTTTCAACACAGCAAAGATCACGCAAAAAATGGCTGTTAATTCAGCCGGTCAGCAATACCAGCATGATGGTGGATTCCGGAACTGTCAGCATGCCTTTAAACCTGATCATGGTCGCCACGCTTGTCGGCAAGCTGTTTGATGTCACTTTTATTGACGAAAGACTGAACAATAAGGTTCCGGAAGATTTTTCAGGGTTTGACGTCGTTGCCATCACCTCCAGAACCCTTAATGCATCCAGAGCATATCAGATCGGAGATGCTGCCCTCGCTCAAGGGAGAATAGTTATTCTCGGTGGCGTTCATCCTACTATGCTGCATGAAGAGGCCACAGAACACTGTACGAGCGTGGTTTATGGAGAAATAGAGTCTATTTGGACAGAACTTGCAACTGATGTCCTGAAGGGAAAGATGCAGAGTGTATACAGGGCGAAGGAGCTTAAGCCGATGAGTGCCATGCTCCACCCTGATTTCAACTATGCCCTTTCATCAAAAAATGCTAAAAAATACAGTTCACTTATTCCCCTGCTGGCAACAAAAGGCTGCCCTGTAGGTTGCAACTTCTGCACAACGCCGACGGTTTACGGAAAAAGCTACCGTTACCGGGAGCTTGATCTTGTCCTTGATGAAATGCGCTATCATCAGGAACGGCTTGGCAAGAAGAAGATCAATTTTTCCTTCATGGACGACAATATCAGTTTTCGACCGAAGTATTTTATGACTCTGCTTGAGGAGATGGCAAAACTCGGCGTGCACTGGAATGCCAATATCTCCATGAATTTTCTTGATAAGCCCGAGGTTGCCGAACTGGCCGGAAGATCAGGTTGCGACCTGCTCAGTATCGGGTTCGAATCGCTCAATCCCGAGACAATCAAGAGCGTTCAAAAGGGGTCGAACAGGCTTGGAAGTTATGAAACCGTGGTGAGCAATCTCCATAAGAACGGTATTGCCATTCAAGGGTACTTCATGTTCGGTTTTGATAATGATACGGAGGAAAGCTTCCAGCTTACCTACGATTTTATCATGAAAAACAAGATAGAGTTTCCTGTTTTT
>CAIVCU010000216.1 GCA_903904495.1 uncultured Chlorobiaceae bacterium | reverse complement strand
TTTTCAAAGATACCGTTATTTACGGTTCGAGTACGATACTTTCCCGCAGTCTCAATTATCTGCTGGTTCCCCTTTACGCCAATAAGCTTTCAACTTTTGATAATGGTGTACAAACCATTATCTATGCCAATATAGCTCTGGCTAATGTACTGTTTTCCTATGGACTTGAGACCTCATATCTCAAAGTGGTTTCAGATTCAGCTCACAAAGATCGGGATGAAACGCAGCTTTTCTCAACGGCCTTCCTTACGCTCTTTGTTACTTCAACGCTTTTCGCGTTAGGCATAGTGCTGTTTGCCCCACTTATAGCTCAACTTATCGGGTTGTCTGCAACAGATTTTACGTTCGTCCGGTATGCTGCGCTTATTTTATGGATTGATACTCTTCTGGTTATTCCTTTTGCAGAACTTCGTCTTAAAAGAAAAGCTGTCCAATTTGCCATCGCCCGAGTAGTTGGCGTGATCGCGGTTGTAGTCAGTGCTGTTATTCTTATTGTTCCTCTCCATACCGGGTTATCCGGGGTTTTTATTGCCGAAGCATTTGGTTCCCTGGTCAGTCTGTTGCTGGTTATTCCTGTTTTCAGTCAGTTCAGGATCTTCTTTTCGGCTGCCCAGTTGCGTGAAATGCTTCGAATAGGGTTACCCTATGTACCGACAGGGATTGCAGGGTTATTGATTCACCTGATTGACCGGAATATTTTAATCCGCATACCGGCATCGCAGATAGAAACAATCTATGGAAAAGGTTATCAGCCATCTGATATTGTGGGTATTTACGGCAGGATTGCTGCTTTCGGGGTGGTACTGCAGCTTTTTATCCAGGTTTTCCGTTTTGCATGGCAGCCGTTTTTTCTGCAGCATGCAAAAGATCCGGATGCAAAAAGGCTGTTCCAGCATGTGCTGAGTATTTCAACCTTTTTTACCATGTTCCTGGCTCTTGCAGCTACTTATTTTGTTCCTGATCTTGTCCGCTATCATTATGCAGGAAGTTTTTACCTGCTTCCTCCCCGTTACTGGATCGGGCTTTCAATTCTGCCATGGATATTTTTGAGTTATGTCTTTGACATGGTATCCACCAACCTGTCTGCAGGAATTCTAATTACCGGTAATACCCGATATCTGCCTGTTGTCACGTTTGCCGGTGCAGGTGTGACAGCAATCTTCTGCTGGTGGCTCGTTCCTTTAAGAGGTATGGATGGTGCTGCGTATGCCATTGTTGCCGGTACGGTTGTCATGTGCCTTGTTATGGCATGGTACTCGTTGAAAGTCTTTCCGATCCGCTATGACTGGCTTAAACTTTTTCTGTTGTTCCTGGCGGGTATCGTGCTGGGATGGTTTCAGTTCTTTGTCGGGCCGGAGCTGTTTCAAACAGGCGTAGTTCTTGGGATAAAAGCCTCCCTGCTTGTGCTCTATCTTGCGTTTGCGATGGTGCTTTTCCGCGAGGAAGCCATGCTCGTTGCCGTTAAGGTGGGGAATAAATTCAGGCGGAACTGATTCCTTATCTTCTTCTTTTCCAATTATCACTTGGGGGGGCGATTGCCTTCCCCTCTGACAGCAGGATTGGTCTCACTCCCTCGTCCTTTGCCGCCATGCATTCTGCGAGTTGCCATGTTTTCAAGCACTTCTTTCAAACGGCCTCGCTGTTCAGGTGTACAGAGTTCGGAAAGTTGATGAAAATGCAGGACCAGTTCCCGCTCAATAGTTGCCTGATGGACACCTATTGCTGCAACAAGGGAATCTGTTTTTTTAAAATCCGGATTATCCTTAAGCGATTCAGCGACCAGTTGTTTTTTTAGTGGTGTAATGGCCTCCATCTCAGGTTTGATTTTGAGAAAATGCTCCTGCCGCAGTTTTTCGAAACCTGACGTTTGTGATTCACTGAGAGCAAGCTCCCTTGTAAAAAAGCTCTGATGGTTGAACTGACGACCATCATGCAGCAGTGGTCCCAGCCTATGCGTGTGCTGCAACCAGAGCGCACCGAGCAGTGTTACATTCAAAAATACAAGAAGCACAAACGCAATGGTAATCAGGCGTTTTGAAGTGAAAAAGTTCATAGTATCATTTTCTCATTAATGGCGTTGACGTGATCAGTATCAGAACTGTCAGGGTATCTGATTTTCATTCGTACCTGTATCTGCCGTATAAGTGCCTGACTGGTCATAGTATGCAAACTCATGACTTGCATAGTCATCATTCAGCTTGTCAAGCATTTCACTGAGGCCTGATCCTGACGTTGTTCCCCGGTTATTCTGCTGAACAGAGAGCACTGCAGAGCCGAGATTGATAATAATAAGCAGCGCGAAGAATGCCAGCCGGAAAACGAAGCGATTTCCTGTAACAGCATTTGAATGTTTCATCCCCGGACCGAACTCCAGCTCTATTCTCTGCATAAGCCGGACTCTGAAAAAATGATTTACCTCAAGGGGTTTCATCTCATCAAGCAGCTTCATGGTCTTTGCGACCTGTTCCTCTATGTTGTTGTTAGGCTGTTTCATCATAAGTTCCTGTTTCATTATATCTGACGACAGGCAGCTGAAAAACTTGTGGATTCAGAAAAAAAATCATTGCTGTATGTAATATGCATAGAGTTTGTCGTGAAGGTTTTTTTTTGCCCTGTGTACAAGTGATTCAACGGCTGATACCGATGTTTTGAGAATATCAGCGATCTCCTGATTACTGAACCCCTCTTGTTTACTGAGAAGAAATGCGGTTTTCTGGCTGTCGGGGAGAGTGCTGAGAGCCTCCTGCAAAATCACCGCCTGTTCGTTTTCAGCAAAAGCTTCAGCAGGATTATCTCTGAATGGTGCTGCAATGTCGGCTGCTGGATCCTCAATGCCGATTATCCTTTTTAATGAGCTGAACCTTTTTTTTCGGTTCAATCGGCGCAGGTGGTCAAGGGATTTAGTAATGGCGATTCTGTATATCCAGGTTGAAAGCTTTGCTTCTTCCCTGAACTGTCCAAGAGACCGGAATACTTCAACAAAGACATCCTGGGCAAGATCCTCAGCATCCTCCCGGTTAAAGACAAAACGGTAGCAGGTATTGATTACCATTTCCTGATGTTCGGCAACGATATTTCTGAACGACTCTTCTTTCGATGTCATACCTGATTTTTGCAATGCACTGTTTTTCACTGCGCCGGCTATCGCTGCATTTTCAGCTTTAGTTGTAAATTCATACAATTGGCACGATCTCCCGGGTAACATGTTGAAAATAATGCTTACCTGTAAGACGTCAGACAATTGGAATTCATGCGATTGTATTCAAAAAAAATATTCCGGTAAACACGAAATGACGATTTCCCTGAATGTTAAAACAGGGGAATCGTCATTAATTACTTTTCAGTCAATGGTTTATCAGGCAAGCTTGGCGGCAAAGGCAAGAACCTTTTCCACCTTTTCATTTGAGTCCGCTTCGCAATAAAGGCGCAGTACCGGTTCAGTGCCGGATGGGCGGATAAGCATCCATCCACCTTCAAAGTGATACTTGTAGCCGTCGAGATTGTTGAATTTCAGAATTTTGTATCCAGCAATGTTTTCAAGTTCCCCTGTTGATGCACGGTCAATAATTGCCTGTTTTTTTGCATCGCTTACACGCAGGTCGAGCCGGTTGTAACAGAAAAAGCCAAATTCATCGAAGAGTTCCTGAACAAGCTCTGAAAGTTTTTTGTCTCTGCGGGTCATCATTTCAAGGATCAGAAGTCCGATATAGACTCCATCGCGTTCAGGCAGAAATGAGGTAACACCTATACCGCCGGATTCTTCACCCCCGATCAGGATGTTGTTGCTTGTCATGAGTTTGCTGACATGCTTGAATCCGACCGGTAGTTCATGCATGATAAGATTATGCTTACGGCATATTTTGTCGATGACATCAGTCAGGGCAAATGTTTTTGCAACTTCGCCGGTTTGATGCTTCTCCTCGACAAGATCTTTGAGTATAATGGCAAAGAGTTTGTGGGAGTCAACAAAAGCGCCGTTTTCATCGAGCATGCCAATTCTGTCTGCGTCACCGTCGTTGATAATGGCGACATCAGGTTCAACCTCTTTGAAGAACTCGATAAATTCTCCGATATACTGAGGAATAGGCTCGGGATTAATGCCTCCGAAACCCGGGTTGATGCTGCAGTGGTAGCAGCTGAGCATCGATTCATCAAACAGGCTGGTAATAAGATCCTGTCCGGCACCGAACATGGCATTATGAGCAATTTTTACTCTTGATTCGCGAATCAGGGGAAGATCAATGCTGTTTTTCAGATAGGTGACATAAAACCCTTTCATATCTGTCAGCTCGATCAGTTTTTTATCGGCGGCAATCTCCGTGTGCGGATCAATTAGCGGAAGGAAATTCTCGATTTCAGCAATAACTTCCGGATGAGCCGGGCCGCCATAGGATGCCTTTACCTTGAAGCCGTTATAGATAGCGGGGTTGTGTGATGCGGTAATGACAAGTCCTCCGGCAAGCTGTTTTTCTCTCGTAAATAAAGAGACTGCGGGAGTTGAAACAAAACTGTCTGACAAAAACACCTTCAGTCCCTGTGATGAGAACACTTCGGCGGTATATTCTGCAAACTCTTTTGACATAAAACGGGTATCGTACCCGATGCACACACCCTTAGCTTTGTTCGGGTGATCAAGAAAATACCTGGCAGAAGCCAGGGCAGCAAGTTTCAGGTTATCATACGTGTAGTCCTTTGCTATAATTGCGCGCCAACCGTCAGTTCCGAATTTAACTTGCATTCT
>CAIVCU010000215.1 GCA_903904495.1 uncultured Chlorobiaceae bacterium | reverse complement strand
GACGCTTTCAGCTTCAAAAATGATGGACCAAACAATGCTGAAGTAAGCCTGGCCTATGCCCAGGACAATCTCAGCCTTCTTGCTGCTTACAACTTTGCAGGAAATCACCTTGACCATGCCAAGTATGTCGAAGCTGGATATAAGGTATATGACAAGGATGGCTACAGTGCAAAAGTTGTTGTAGGAGCAGGTAACGAACAGGAATATGCTGTAACAACAGGGGGAACCGGTTTTAAAATCGTCAATGTAGGATTTTCTGTTGCTAAAGACAGATATACCGGCTCTTACACTTACAACCCAGACACCAAACTTGCCAACTTTGCACTTATGGCATCGTTCTAAACCAAGTTCTTTATTTTCCTGTTCTTGCATCCCGTTAGGTTACAATATAAAAAGGAGCCCAAGTGGCTCCTTTTTTTTATCCCCTCCTACGCTCATCCCATTCCTCTTTTCTCTGTTATCACCAGGTACTCCGAGTGATCTCAATAGCTCAAATATCAGCCTCATAGATGACATACTCTTTGTATGGTGTCCCGCCTATCACCTTTGCCAGTTTACTCATCGCCTCGTTTGCTTTGAGTACCCAGCTCATCTCACTGGCAAACACTCCGTGTTTTCCTCCGTAATCGGCAATCTGGACATTGAGAATACTGTCAACACCCTTATTGCGGTATTCCGGCAGCACACCCATGGTAATGGTACGGACCATGGTAATATTGCGGCTGTACCAGAGATATTTCAGCAGCCCGAAGGGTGAAAAGGGGTTTCCATTCACATGCTTCAATGCCTGGTTAACATCGGGAAGCGAAAGAGAAAAGCCGACAGTTCGTTTGTCTCGATCCTCTACAAAATAAATGTAATGAGGGTTGGCAAGCGGCTTGAGACTTTTTGCAAGAAAATTGAACTCTTTGTCAGTCATGGGCACAAAGCCCCAGTTTTTCTCCCAGGCTTTGTTGTAAATATCCCGAATACGCTCTATCTCCCCGTCAAAGTCCTTCATGTTCATGATCCGAACCGTCAGTCCTTCCTTTTTCTTGACATGTTCCGCTATACGTCGCAGACGCGAAATATCAATAAGTTTCTGATCAATGTACCACGCAAGCAGCTCCTGACCAATATGGTGCCCATAGTTCAGAACAAGATCATTGTAGTAGGGCGGATTATACAGCATGAGAAAAACCGGAGGGCTGTCATATCCTTTTGTCAGCATACCGCACTGATCGTTCATAGAAGGAGTGATCGGACCGCGCATTGCATTGAGGCCCTTTCCTTTCAGCCACACGGCCGCTGCATCAAAAAGCGCATTGGCAACTTTCTGATCATTGACACACTCAAAAAAGCCCCAGAAACCAACCTTATCGCTATGCACCTCATTGTGCCGCCGGTTTTCAATCGCAGCTATTGTGCCTGCCATAGCCCCGTCTTTCCATGCAGTAAACATTGCAAGGCTGGCGTGATCATATAAGGGAAACACTTCCGTATCAAGTGTCTTCATATAATCGTCAATAACAGGCGGAACCCAGTTTTTATTGAGTTCAGGATCATTGCGATAAACCTGCCACGCGAAGGTGATGAACTGCTTACGCTCTTTTTTTGTCTTAACCTGCCTGATCTCTATAGCCATAATTTTCTTGTCTGCCCTGTTATAGTAATAGAATGTTCAGCGGTGACAACTCCCCCGCCAAAAGGGATTGTTACTTGATAAGCTTATGCATGACTGCTGCTCCTTCACGGAGCATACGTTCAGTCTCCTCCCATGAAAGACACTCATCAGTTATGGATACTCCATAACGGAGTTTATCGGGGTCTTCTGGAAACGGCTGATTGCCTCCACATATATTGCTTTCTATCATAACACCGGCGATACTTTTATTACCATCGGTTTTCTGCTTCAGAATGTTCTCCCAAACCTTCAACTGCTGCTCATGTTTTTTGCCTGAATTGGCATGGCTGCAGTCAACAAGCAGAGACTGTTCAAGCCCTCCCTTTTCAATCCACGATTCAGCCAGAGCAATACTTTCCGCATCATAATTCGGTTTATCACCGCCACGAAGCACTAGATGTCCAAACGGATTGCCTTTTGTTGTAATGACGCTGCTGTGCCCTTCCTGATCAATACCAAGGAAGCTGTGCGGATGCATGGCCGAGCGAATTGCATCGATAGCTACGTTAAGGCGCCCGTCTGTAGAATTTTTGAACCCAACCGGCATGGAGAGACCACTGGCCATCTGTCGGTGAGTCTGCGACTCAATTGTCCTTGCCCCGATAGCAGCCCAGCTCACGACGTCGGCCACATACTGCGGAGTTATCGGATCAAGAAATTCTGTTGCAGCCGGGAGTCCAATTGCATTGATGTCAAGCAGAAGCTTTCTGGCATAGTACAACCCATGCACGATATCATAGGTGTCATCAAGGTGAGGATCATTGATAAACCCTTTCCATCCAACAGTAGTGCGTGGCTTTTCAAAGTAGACCCGCATAAGGATGCACAAATCATCCTGCAGTTCGGTGCGCAATGCTGAAAGTTTTGTGGCATACTCAAGAGCCACTTCAGTATCATGTATCGAACAGGGCCCAACAATCACCAGCATTCTTGAATCCTTACCAGTCAATATATTTTCAACTTCACGACGTCCTGTAATAACTGTTCCGGCAATCCTTTCATCGACTGGCAGTTTCTCCTTGAGATCCTTTGGGGAAGAGAGCCGGATAATGCGTGAAACTCTTAAATCATGTAACTTTTCCATTCGTTTTCAACAATAATATCGTCATAAAAATTAACAGGATGCAAGATAAAAAAAACATCAATATATAATCAGTATCCATGCCTATAAATTCCAGCAATGCCAATCGTCCCATTTACACACTCTCTCGAGACTCCAGTCACTTATGAATCATAATTTTTTAATCTTATGCCTCAAAAAAAAAGAAATATATTACCCCAGTAATGAATGAAGTTTTGAAAACCAGCAATCAATAATCAAAAAGAACATGAACGTACTGATCACTGACGGTATTGATCCGCAATGCGGTCAAATCCTCTCTCAGAACGGTTTTGACGTTACCGAAATACCGAAAATCAGTAAGGAAGAACTCAAAAAAATCATCGGTGGCTTTGAAAAGCTGATCGTAAGAAGCGCAACAAAAGTTACTGCGGAAATTATCGAGTGTGGTACCAACCTTAAACTCATCGGAAGAGCTGGTGCCGGGGTTGACAACATCGACATTGAAGCGGCAACCCGCAATGGCATTATCGTCATGAACACACCCGGTGGAAACACCATTTCAGCTGCCGAGCATACCTGTGCGATGATTCTTTCAGCTGCACGCCGCATTCCGCAGGCAACAGCAGATCTGAAAAAAGGCAACTGGAACAAAAAAAAATTTACTGGGATCGAACTTGAAGGCAAAACCCTTTCCATTATCGGCCTGGGAAAAATCGGACGTGAAGTAGCATCCCGCATGCAGGCTTTCGGGATGAACACCATCGCCTATGACCCCATGATACCCGACGAGTTCGCCACGCATCTCAATATTGAGCTCCTCCCGCTGCATGAAAATTTTATGCGTGCTGATGTTATTACCATCCATTCATCACT
>CAIVCU010000214.1 GCA_903904495.1 uncultured Chlorobiaceae bacterium | reverse complement strand
GTGTTCAACTTTTACAATCATGCTCTTAATGTTTGTGTCCGGTTATTGCTGTTGCTGATGCTGCTGTGCCTGGCTCCAGTTGGCGCGTCCACCGGCAACTCCGGTAAATGGCAGAGCTTCAGCAACATCCGATGATTCAATCTCCGGCGTATGATAGGCAAAATAGGTCAGATGCACCTGTTCCCCGACTTTCACCAGTCGCTGTTCAAGATCTTCAAGATAGTTATGCAATCCTTTTCCATAGATGTCTTCCATAGCAGTATAACTCAGCTCAGCTTCGATTTTTCCTATAAGCCTGTCGGCATTGTTGACATAACGATGACGCGAGCTGCCCGATATGCGCCAGAGAGCATCTTCGGCAGCGCAGACTGAAAAATTGATGCTTCTCGGGAATGTTCTGTCCAGAATGAGGAACCGCAGAATGTTGTCCGGATCGATTTTTGACAGGTAGACTTTACGGAACGCCTCCAGTGCGCTGCAACTTTTCAGCACTGCCATCCATTGAATAATATCTTCCGATCCTTCAACGATCTCAGGCTGGCTTTGAGCCTCCGAAAGCAGCATATGGTACTTCACATCAATAAGCCGGGCAATATTGTCGCTGCGCTCAAGATACTTGGCAATCTGTATGAAGTCCCATCCTTCGTTATGCGAAAATGTGTTGTCAGTAATTCCCTGAAAGAGATGTGACGCATTTTTTATCTCTTTATAAAAACTGTAGGGGTCATTTTGGACGAATTGCGGAGTAATGTTCTGCAGGTAGTGATAAAGGTTGTTGACCTGCTCCCACATTTCGCTTGAAATGCTTTCGATAATGCTCCTTGCATTTTCCCTTGCAAGGCTGATACAGGAAATGATGGAATTCGGATTATTTTTGTTGAATACTAGATAATCGGTAACGCTGCCCGCGGTGTACTCGTTGTACATATTGTTGAAACGTTCCTTGTCGCTGGTGACAAGAATAAGGGCTATCCAGTAGTTCGGGTTCTCAATGGGTGTAATTCTATTGAGGTCGAGCAGCAGGTTGAAGTTGACATCAAGAAACCTTGCGGTGTTTTCTGCACGTTCAAAATAACGACTCATCCAAAACAGAGATTCGGCAACACGGCTTAACATGAAAATTGAGATTAGTGTTTATTCATCGACAACCCAGGTATCCTTGCTTCCTCCGCCCTGCGAGGAGTTCACCACCAGCGAACCACGCTTGAGGGCTACTCTTGTAAGCCCTCCAGGGACTATAGTAACAGTTTTACCGTACAAAACATAGGGGCGAAGGTCGATATGACAGCCATAAAGATCGGTGTCATTGAAAAAGCTTGGATGACGCGACAGCGAAATAGTCGGCTGGGCAATATAGTTACGCGGATTGGCAACGATCATCTCAGCAAATTTTTCCTGCTGCTCAATGGTTGACTCCGGCCCTACCAGCATACCGTATCCTCCTGATTCATTGGCCGCCTTCACAACAAGCGAACCCAGATTTTCAAGGATATACTTAAGGTCAGAAGGGTTGCTTGCCAGCCATGTAGGTACATTCTGCAGAATCGGATCCTCGCCTAGATAGTATTTGATGATTGAAGGAACAAAGCTGTAGATGACCTTGTCATCAGCAACACCGGTCCCAATGGCATTGGCAAGGGTCACATTTCCTTTGCGGTAGGCATTCACAAGACCTGCAACACCTAGCTTCGAGTCAGGGCGGAATACAAGCGGGTCAAGAAAAGCATCATCAACTCGCCTGTAGATCACATCAACCCTTTCAAGCCCGCGGGTAGTTCTTGTGTAGACCTTATTGTTGTTGACAACCAGGTCCTTTCCCTCAGTCAATTCAACGCCCATCTGCCGCGCAAGAAAGCTGTGCTCAAAATAGGCCGAGTTGTATATGCCCGGGGTAAGCACTACAACGTTTGGTTCACGCCGTGAACTCGGGCTGATCTCCTGCAGGGTTCGGAGCAGTTCCTGCGGATAATTTTCGATCGGACGTATCTTGTATTTATCAAACAGCACCGGAAAGGCACGTTTCATTGCCTGCCGGTTCTGCAGCATATAGGAGACTCCGCTCGGAGTGCGCAGATTGTCCTCAAGAACCAGGTAGTTCCCATTCCCGTCACGGATGATATCGCTTCCTGTCACATGAATATAAATGCCGAGAGGAGGGTTCACACCTACAAATTCCCGCCTGAAATGCTGGCTGCCGAGAATCAGCTCCGGAGGGATGATTTTGTCTTTAAGGATTTTCTGAGAGTGATAGATATCTTTCAGGAACTCATTGAGTGCGGTAATTCTCTGCACGAGACCTTTTTCTAAGGTCTGCCACTCATGTGCCGGCAGAACTCTCGGAATAAGATCAAACGGAAAAATTCGTTCGACACCCTCTTCCTCGCCGTAAACGGTAAACGTAATGCCCTGGTTCCGGAAAAAAATGTTAACAACTTCACGGCGGGCTTTAATATCGTCAATTGAAAACTGGCCGAAGCGGTGGAGCAACTTGTCGTAATGAGGTCTTGGTATTCCATTCTTTGTGATAACCTCATCAAAAAAACGGCTGGCGTCTGCTTCATAACGCTCAAAAAACCGACTCATACAGGTATTTCTTCTTGTTGATGGAGAATCAGGTAACGTTACTCTTCATAGCCTCTATATACTTAAATAATTTCGGATTCTGATAATGAAAGCCTAAATAAATTCCCCTCTTGAGCCGTTGCGTTTTTTTTGCTTTGTCATGGCGGTGAATTGTTTTTATCATACAGGGATCCGAAACAGGAACCGTTTTTATTGTCAGAAATAATTCGGCCGTAACACTCTAACAATTACTTCAAATGCATATTCTGGTGACCGGTGCTGCAGGGTTTATAGGTTTTCATGTCTGCCGGCAACTGCTTCGGCGAGGCGACCGGGTAACCGGCATCGATAACATGAATGACTATTACGATGTCACGCTCAAAGAGGCCCGGCTTGCAATGCTGCTGCCTTACGAGGGATTCACCTTCATTAAAGCCGACATAGCCGATCGGGATGTCATGGAAGAGCTTTTCCGCACAGCGAATTTTGAACGGGTGATCAATCTTGCCGCTCAGGCAGGGGTGCGCTACTCCCTGATCAATCCTCACGCCTATATCAACAGCAACATTCTCGGATTTCTGAATATCCTCGAGGGCTGCCGCCATAATGGAGTGAAGCATCTGGTCTACGCTTCATCAAGTTCAGTATACGGTGCCAACGAAACCATGCCGTTTTCAGTGCACGACAATGTCGATCATCCCCTCTCCCTCTATGCCGCGAGCAAAAAGGCCAATGAGCTGATGGCGCATACCTACAGTCACCTCTACAATCTGCCGACAACCGGTCTGCGCTTTTTTACCGTCTACGGCCCCTGGGGAAGGCCTGATATGGCTCTCTTTCTCTTTACCGATGCCATTATCAACAACAAACCTATCCAGGTTTTCAATTACGGCAACCACCGGCGCGACTTTACCTTTGTCGATGATATTTCAGAAGGAGTTATAAGGACGCTTGATCATGTTGCAGAACCAAACCCCGACTGGTCAGGTCTTACCCCCGACCCCGGTTCAAGCCGCGCCCCATGGAGGGTGTACAATATCGGCAACAGCAGTCCCGTCAATCTCATGGACTACATCGGGGCTATCGAGCACGAACTTGGTCGAACCGCCGAAAAAGAGTATCTGCCGATGCAGCCAGGCGATGTCCCCGACACTTACGCCGATGTCGATCAGCTCATACAGGACGTGCATTACAAGCCCGAAACCACTGTCCAGGAAGGCATCCACCGTTTCGTAACCTGGTACCGCGACTACTACAAACTCTGAATTTTATAAGTCCTATAGGCCCAATAGGTCGTATGCAAACCAACTTCTTTGCCAGTAACTTGGAACTGCCTGGATCAGGTCGCTATTAGTGATGAGCGGATATTTTAGTATTTTTATGCAATGCGTATAAAATTTTATTTTACTGGGCCAGCGAGAAAAAAGTTAGTAAGCTGGTTCAATAATCAATATTGAGTGCCAAGAAGCTAAGTAATGATGTAAAAAATTAATAATGGGCTTTTTCTGGAATGAAGAAAAAAACAACATCTTGAAAGAAGAAAGAAAGATTTCTTTTGAGAGAATTGTTGTCGCAATCGAAGAGGGCCATTTGTTAGACGTGCTGGGGCATTCAGATAAAGAAAAATATGGCAACCAATTGATACTGATTGTTGAAATTGATGGTTATGCAGTTTGTGTTCCCTGTGTTCCCGAAAAAGATGGAGACTTTTTCTTGAAGACATTGTACCCAAGCAGAAAGTATACCAAAGATTATAAATTAAGAGG
>CAIVCU010000213.1 GCA_903904495.1 uncultured Chlorobiaceae bacterium | reverse complement strand
CCAGAAAGCCACAGGGGTTTATCTGCCGCAGATGATGCACTGCAGCCGTTGCCGGGCCGATGCAGTCGGGATTATCGGGGAAAAAAACTCTCCGGAGATGATGCAGAAACTTGCCGATTCTGCCGCGTTGCCGAAAAACCCGGAAGAGAAACGCCCCTATATTGCCGTCGCCAGCCTTGAAGGCGTCATGATCAACCAGCACCTCGGTGAAGCTGAACGCTTTCTGATCTATGGAACAGGAAGTAACAACGGTGAGTACGTTCTTGTTGACTCAAGGAAAGCTCCTTCAGCTGGTGGAGGCAAAGAGCGGTGGGAAATACTGGCAGCCTCATTGAGTGACTGCAGGGCAGTACTGGTCAATGGTGCCGGTGGTTCACCCATTAAAGTCATGAATGCTCACGGCATCGATGTTATGGTTCTCGAGAGTTCTATAGAGAAAGCTATGAACGCTTGTTTTGGCAAAGAGGAGTTGAGTGATGCCATTAAAATCAATCCGCCCAATGCCTGCGGGCCAAGTTGCAGCAAGTTCACTGTTCAGGAGCCAAAGGGCAGCTGTGGATGAAAATAACAGCCCCATCCAATTCAATGATTGCTTACTTACATATTAATCTATAAAGTTTTGCATTCTTTCGTTATTTTTTCTATATACAACGCGATTCTTGCAGAGTTAGATTTTTATATACGCGTTCCAGGCTATACCGAATTATCAGTCAAGAACTTTTTTTGTTCACACACAACAAATTGGAGAACTCACATGAAAAAAATGCTGTCACTTGCTGCAATGTTTGCAGCACTGTCATACGCATCACCGGCTTTTGCGGAAACTAACGTTAGCGTTTACGGTATTCTTGACGCTGCCGTTGGTGACCTGACGCACTCATTAAGCGTTGACCCTCAATTACCTGGATCGGTTAACCCTGTTACCCCTGTCAAAAAAACGGTTTCTGGAGCTGCTATCGGATTATTTAACGGAGGCTTCCAAAGCTCACGTGTTGGTGTTAAAGGTAGCTCTGATATTTGTGAGGGCACAAAGGTATTTTTTAATCTTGAGGAAGGCATTAATCTACCCACAGGTAGAGTCAGCAATTCCGCTGCAGCCCTGGCATCTAACGGTGGAACCGCCACAACTTCCTATACAAGTGGGGGTTCAGTTGATGGTCAATTGTTCAGTCGCCAGGCAAATGTCGGGCTCTCTAATGTTGATTGGGGTTCTCTAGCCGTCGGTCGTAATTACACCCTGTTTTATGATATCTGCCAAGCTTATGACCCAGTCCAAGCTGCATCATTATTTTCGCCTTTAGCTTATTCAGGTACTTATGGCGGTGGTGGTGGAGCAACCGAAGATTTGCGTGTTGACAACAGCTTAAGGTACACCAATAAAATCGGTTCGTTTAATTTAGGGGCGATGTACAAGTTTGGGGGTACAGCAGGAGAGGCTTCAGCAAAGTCAGCGTATGGAGTGAATGCTGGTTTCAATGAAGGTAATTTCGGTATTCAGGCTGCCTATGAGGCATTCAACGATGCTATATCGGCATCCCTTAGTACAACACCAAATCAGGTTGCTATTACAAATGAAAACACCAAAGCTTTTATCATAGTTACCAAGTATAAAATTGGAGCAGCAACCCTGAAAATCGGGTATCAGCAATTTACGATCAGCAAACCCTCTGACACATTTCCTACAACTGGCAGCCTCTACAACTACTACGGCCAAACTGTTTCTAGTTTGACTAATTTTTCTAGCGCTAATCGTACTACTCACGTCCTTTCTGGTGGAGGTGACTATAATTTTACCGATAAATTCAACTTGGCTGCAGGGATATATGATCTCAGTCCGCAACGATCTGATGACAATGTTCAGAAAAGTGCGAATCAGATTTATTTATCCTTACTTGCTGACTACCATATCACCAAAGCTCTTGATACCTATGCTGGCGTGATGTATGGCTCTTTCTCTGGTTCTCAATACCCTACAACAACCTATTACCAGACTAACTGCCTTTCTGCTGTTGGTATACGCTACAAATTCTAATACCGCTAAGTATTGTTCCGTTGTGTGGGGCTGGTTTGCAAGGCTGACCAAATTGTGTCCAATGGTTAGCCTTGTTTAACCGGTTTATGAACAAATAATTCTTCATATCAAGAACTTCGTCGCTACTGCTGTTTGAATATTCTCAACCGCAATTTTTCCCCATGCCATTGCAATTTGAGCTGCCGGAGTGGATCTGGCTTCTGTGCAACAGTTCTTTCAGATCCTGTCCAGAAAAAATTCCACTGACGACCTTTTTAATAACGCCTTCAATCACAATCACCTCAATCCCATGGGTATTGAGTACTTTTGTTGGTGAGTTGCCAGCGCCGCTGACCAGTAAGGTTCCACAATCTTTCAGGGTTTCAGCCAACTCTTTCCACCGTTGTTCGCCGCCGCCTGTCTGAGGTGCCTCTCTTGCACTGACAAGGATGCACTTTCCTGTATCATCCATGCTGTAAATCAGGAAACGCTCAGCCTCACCGAGGTGCTGGTTCATCATCACACCCTCAATACCGCTGACAGCAATGTATGGTCGGTATTCCAGTGTTTTTTCCGGTGATGCTGCTGATTCTGCCAGTTTTAGCATCATAGCTGCATCGGCTCTGCACCGGGTATGGTGTTTCATTTGCGGTATAAATCTGCTGCTTGCATCTTGTATCTCCTGAACCATCTCTGCCGATGTTTCATACAGATTTTCAAAGACTGTCTCTTTTGTGTGGTAAAAGGGGAGACATTGCAGGATGTCGGCCCCAAGTTCAGCAACCTTCGATGCAACGGTTATCACGTGGAAGTCATTAATACCCGGAATAACAGTTACGTTGACCTTGGCGGTAACCCCGGCCTCCTTCAGCCGCGTTAGCGACTCAAGCTGTTTCTTGATCAGCAGTTTGGCAGCATCGATATCTTGATACATTTTCTTGTTATATCTGACCCATGAATAGATCTCTCGACCGATTTGTGGATCAATGGCATTGATGGTCAGCGTGACGTGGCTGACTTGCAATCGGGCAAGCTCATCAATATAAGGGAGGAGATCAAGTCCGTTGGTTGATACGCAAAGCGGCATTTCGGGATATTTATCGCGAACCAGTCGAAGAGTTTCCATGGTCTCATCCGGATTGGCAAATGGATCTCCAGGGCCGGCAATGCCGACAACCGTAATGTTCTGGGAGAACGTCATGGCCTTTTCGAGATGGTACAGTGCCTGTCGCGGCGAAAGCACCTTGCTGATGACCTCGGGGCGGTTTTCGTTCAGGCAGTCAAATTTGCGGTTGCAGTAGTTGCACTGAATATTGCAATTTGGTGCAACAGGTAAATTGATTCGCCCAGATTTAGGACGTGATACACCGTTGAAACAGGAGTGACTAGTTCTTTTTAGAGTCATAGCAATCTTCTTTTGCCTATAAGTGCATGCGACTGATGAAGCAT
Organism: uncultured Chlorobiaceae bacterium; assembly: GCA_903904495.1. Lineage (GTDB taxonomy): Bacteria > Bacteroidota > Chlorobiia > Chlorobiales > Chlorobiaceae > Chlorobium. The sequence continues at coordinate 4,245 of CAIVCU010000213.1, read as the reverse complement.
TCCTGCGCTGTTTAAACATAGTCTTACCAATCTGATAATTGACTTGGCGCCCGAAATACTGCTTTTATTGCGCTCTAATCCGGTTGTTATTTGGGGATTCTGTTTTAGGATGCTTCTGTTCATGATCATCGATGTCCTCTGTCTTATTAGTTGGCGATACCAAATTCAATGAGCAGCGCTTCAAGCTCTTCGATTTCAAGCGGCTTTGTTATGACGAACATCTTGTTGTCATTAATCTTGTTTGCAAGAGCCCTGTATTCATCTGCCTGTACGTGAGTCGGATCGAACTCAATAACGGTCTGACGGTTGATCTCTGCGCGCTGAACAAAGTTGTTGCGAGGCACAAAATGGATCATCTGGGTCCCGATCTTTTTTGCAAGCTCTTCAATCATCTGACGTTCGTTGTCAACATTACGGCTGTTGCAGATAAGACCGCCAAGACGGACTCCACCTGTGTCGGCATATTTCAGGATACCTTTACAGATATTGTTAGCTGCATACATGGCCATCATTTCACCTGAACAGACGATGTAGATCTCTTCGGCTTTACCATCGCGGATCGGCATGGCGAATCCGCCGCACACAACGTCACCGAGAACATCGTAAAACACATAGTCGAGATCCCATTCATCATCGAAAGCGCCGAGCTGTTCGAGAAGGTTTACTGACGTGATGATACCGCGACCTGCACAGCCTACGCCTGGCTCAGGTCCACCGGACTCGGTGCAGCGGGTGTTTCTGTATCCAGGTTTGATGATATCTTCTAGTTCAACTTCTTCACCTTCCTCGCGAAGTGTGTCAAGAACAGTTTTCTGCTGGAGTCCTCCGAGAAGCAGACGGGTAGAGTCGGCTTTAGGATCACAGCCAATAACCATGACTTTCTTACCCATTTCTGCAAGACCGGCAACCGTGTTCTGTGTCGTTGTTGACTTGCCGATACCACCTTTTCCGTAAATAGCAACTTTTCTCATTTTCGTACTTTTTTAGGTTTACGATGTCTTTGTCATCAGATATTCAGGATTAAGCTTATTTTGACCTGAATATTTATGTTTTTAATAAGCAACATGCGTGCCAGAGTCGGTTTTATTTAGAAGGGAAATTGATTTCAGGAAAAGTAATAACCCTCAAAGTCCTATTGCCGAAGGGTTTCAGGTAATTGATGCGGGATAATTATATTATTTCATAGCGTAACTATTTTAAATGAATGCAATTATAAGCGTAATAGATATCTACAATTCAGTAGGATAGTTAAGAAATCTACATTTAAGTATGAAAAGTAGTTGTTCATGTCAATGATAAGTGGGAGGAAGCAGTTTCAGTTGCTCCATCTCAGAGATTCTGCGGAGTTTCTGTGCGGACGGGCGAATGGCTTGGCGCTTAAAACCTACAAAAAAGTATGAAATGAGTTTTTGTAGTTGTCGCAAGGGGAAAAAGTTTGATTTTTATCAGGTGAGGGATCGAATTCATCATCCATATGTGTTAGTATAGAACCAGTATCATGCAAACATTATAACTGAACATAGATCATGCAGACACGGCAGCTTGGAAATACAGATATGCACATAACTCCGATTGGTTTCGGTAGTTGGGCAATTGGGGGAAGCAACTGGGCGTATGGATGGGGTGTACAGGATGACGGTGACGCTGTTAAAGCTATTGAGCGGGCTGTTGAACTTGGAATAAACTGGATTGATACGGCAGCTGTGTATGGTTTGGGTCATTCGGAGGAGCTTGTGGCGAAGGCTATTGCCGGTATAAAGGCGAAGCCGTTCATTTTTACCAAATGTTCCATGGCATGGAATGAGGAGAATCAGATCAGCAATAGTCTCAAGGCTGATTCTATAAGAAGAGAGTGTGAAGAGAGCTTGAAAAGATTAAAGGTTGATGCCATTGACCTCTATCAGATTCACTGGCCAAACCCTGAAGCCGATCTTGAAGAGGGCTGGCAGGAACTTGCACGTCTCAAGGAGGAAGGTCTGGTAAGGCATATCGGAGTGTCGAATTTCAGTATAGCACAGTTGCGGCTTATCATGTCTATTGCTCCTGTAGCATCACTTCAGCCGCCATATTCTATGTTACGACCTGCTGTTGAAAAGGAGCTTCTTCCTTTCTGTATGGAGCATAACATAGGGGTCATTGTTTATTCTCCGATGCTTTCGGGTATGTTGACCGGGGCGATGACGCTTGAACGGGTTGCAGGCTTTCCGCATGATGACTGGCGGAGGGGAAACAAGGAGTTTCAGGAGCCACGTCTATCCGCTAATCTCGCGCTGGTCGAACTGCTTAAGCATATCGGTCTGCCTTATGGCCATTCAGCAGGTGAGGTCGCCATTGCATGGACCTTGCGACATCCGGGTGTTACGGGAGCAATTGTCGGCGGGCGAAATGCCACTCAGGTGGAAGGCATTATCGGGGCAGGGGAGTTCAGATTAAATGAAGAGGAAATTGAAAAAATTGAGAATTTTATTGCAGGAATGACAAAATAACCCGATTAATTCAAAGGTATTTGATTCTCCTACCTCTGGAGCGGTATCCACTTATTGAGCAACTCCTGAAGGGTTGTCATCATAACAGGTTTTGAGATAAAGTCATTCATTCCGGATTTAAGGCAGTTTTCCTGGTCCTGCAGGGTTGCGTTGGCGGTCATGGCAATAATTGGAATATCAGGGTTTATTATTCCTGCTCCCGGTTTTCTGATCGCTTTCGTAGCTTCAAGTCCTCCCATAAGAGGCATTTGTAAATCCATGATCACCAGAGAATAAGCGTTCTGTTTAAGAGCGTCAATAGCTTCGATACCATTAGCGGCAATATCAATGGTGAACCCCAGCTTATTGAGCATGGCCGAAGCAACCCGTTGATTGATGCTATTGTCTTCGACGAGAAGTATCCTTGTATTTGAAGGCAACGTATTGTCCATTGGTTGAGGGGGGGGATAAGGCCATTTTTCCGCAAATAAACCAGTACCTTTCAGGGTGCTGCCCGGTTCCTCTGTTTGACTTTTCTCCTGCGGTTTTATGAATGAAAGGACAAACCAGAACGTAGAACCTTCATTTTCCCTGCTTCTGAGCTCAAGCGTTCCTCCCATTAACTCAACAAGTTGTTTGGTGATTGCTAAGCCGAGTCCTGTTCCTCCTTCCTTTCTGGTAGCCGATGAGTCAACTTGTGTAAATTTCTGGAAAACCAGTTCTTTTTTTCCTTCAGGAATGCCTATTCCCTTATCACTTACTGAAATGCGAAGGGTGATATCATTCTGGGTTTCTGACACCGGTTCAATGCTGACGATAACTTCCCCTTGATTGGAAAATTTGATGGCATTCTGCACCAGGTTGATAAGCGTCTGCAGCAGATAGTCGGGATACCCATAGAGAGTTGTCGGTATTGAAGATGGAACAGTAAAGGTTAATCGCAGGTTTTTTTTAAGGGCGGTATCGTTCAGCAGTGCAGAGATATCGGTGAAAAGAGTCCTGATATCAAAGAGTATTGTATTCTTTTCGATCTGTCCCGATTCGTTTTTACTGAAATCAAGAATATTGTTGATCAACTGATAAAGCTGTTGCGTACTTGCCTGTATAATATCGGTAAAGTTTTTCTGTTCGCTGTTGAGGGAGGTATAACAAAGGAGTTCAGTCATTCCGATTACTGCGTGCAGCGGTGTTATTATTTCATGCGACACATTGGCAAGGAATTCGCTTTTAGCCTTATCTGCAATTTCAGCTTCAATTCTTGCCTTGTTAAGTTTTTCAATCAATACTTGCTGGATTTGTTCTTTTTCTTCAACAATTTTTTTTTCTTCAATAAGTTTTGAGTTCAGAATGCGTGTCTGTTCAAGAGCATATTCAATTTTTTGTTTCTGTTCCCTTTCGTTTTTCTGAAGTTCTCTAAGATCGTGATTAAGAAGGGATATAATCGTATAAAGATCGTAAAGCGGATCGTCCGGTGATACGCCATCTTTATTTTCGTCAAACGAAAAGGTCTCATTGAAAAGAATGTTTCCACACAAGGCTGCGAATTGGTCGATCTGCCTTTGTGAAATAGTAATCTGATAATCTTGTTCAGCTTTGGTTTGGGAGAGGTTCGCATTTATCATCTCGAAAGCTTCCTGTGCTGTCGAAACAAAGATGAACTCCTGTTTTACATAGGATGCGAAAAGGCGCAGCATTGTTTTTGACAGCAGGGATGCGCCGCAGATATAAGTGACAATGGGGCGGCAATGATAAGTCTCATTAAGACGGTTTAGTGTATTGG
>CAIVCU010000212.1 GCA_903904495.1 uncultured Chlorobiaceae bacterium | reverse complement strand
GTCAATAAATGTTTCATCACTCCTCATTCTTTCAAGGAATGCCTGGGCCAGTTCTTGTGACATGGGTTTTTCCTTTGATTATGTTGGCGGGAAAGCTTTCAGTGATTTTTTGACTGTAGTACAAACACCGTAATATAATAAATTACTTGCAGTAGTCAATAGCATTTTTAAGTTTGATTGTGGTTTGGTTTTGTCTTGTCCTTCAACCGTTTTCAGCGGGGTAAGTGGCAGGGTACTCTCCCCCCTGAACAGAGAAAACGGTGCAACTCACTCTCTGTTCGGGGGGGCGCAAGTTGCACAGGACATGTTAAACACGAAGAAGTTTTCAATGTTTTGCCGCGGCCATTTCGGCAAAGAAATCCTTAAGATGCCGGGTGCCGTAAGCCGGCGCAACATGGTCGAATTTGAGTGCTTCCACAGCAAACGAGAGCAGATCGGCCAGATTGCGGTTGAACAGTCCGGTCACCATGAGCCCGCCTTCAGCCAGCCACATTGGAAGCTCAGTTATCCAGGGTGTTTTACCGCAGGCCTGGAATGCCAGTTCCATAGTCTCTTTGAAGGTGTATGTATCAGGTCCGCCGACAGGAATTTCGCGCGATTCACCATTCACAGCATCAACACAGACCCTGGCAAGATCGGCACCATGCACAGGGTTGATTTTTTTCTCACCTTCGCCAATCATGAAGATATGGCCGCTTTGCGCCATTGAGAAGAAGCGTCCCATGTCGGAAAAATAACCGTTAGAGCGGATAACGGTCCAGGAAAGCCCTGATTTTTTCAGTTCCGCAACAAACAGTTCGTGAGCCTTGATTGTCGGGATTTCCGGCATTTTATCCTGATTGAAAACGGATATATAGATGAACTTTGAGACATGTTCAGCAATTGCCTGATCGAGAATTCGTTTGTTGCCAACGTAATCCACATCATAGCTGGTATGATGGGCATCAGGGGAAGTCAGGCCAAGGGCGCAAAAAACAATATCGATCCCTTTGCATACTCCTGCAATGGTCTCTGGCGAGGTTACGTCACCGGTTACAACTTCATCAACGATATCGTGCACAGCAGGTTCACCATGAAGCCCTGTTGTTTTAATCTTTTCAGGGTTTCTGACAAGAGCACGCACATAATAGCCTTGAGCCTTGAACTCCTTAACTGCATATCGGCCTAAGTAGCCGGACGCACCGGTAATGAGGACTTTTTTTGTAACGGTCATAGTACGCTCCTTATTGGTTAGCAATTCAATACGATTTTTCTCTTCATTAAAATGATCGCAATTTTTTAATCTCTTTTCGCCAGCAATGAAACAGGATATGCCCTGCATACCCTGCAAATTCAGGCTTAAGTAACGTTCTTGCCTCAGCATCCATCACAAGATAACTTGCAGGGCTTAAAGATCGAAGGGCCGTTTTACTGTTAAACCATGTTCCAAGGTATTGCTTAACATGGGTATCAATAGGGAATGCATCAAAACGTCCAAGACCGAAGAGAGCAATGCAGTCAGCGATTTTATACCCTATACCGCTGTTTTGAGAGAGTGTGCTGCGCAGCTCATCAAGGGGAATCGCTCTGTTACGAAGGCTCACAAGGTCAAATTTCCCCTGAGCAATACCTTTTGAAGCTGCAATAATGTTCGTAGCCCTTACTCGATTATTGTTTGTGCAACGACTGAGGGCAAAAGGATCTGCCGCGGCAAGCCGCTCAGGAGTGGGGAAGTCATGCAGAAGGATCTCCTTTCCATTGAATGGGACGGTTATTCTCTCCCCATAGGTTTCTGTAAGCATCGAAACCTGTTTTCTGATCAGATGCATTCCGATACCCTGTGCGCACATGAATGTGATCATGGTTTCAAAAGTGTCCTGCCTCAAAATTCTGAGTGGAAAATATTCCATCAGAAGTTCCCATAGGTCCGGACGCAATCTCAGGAAGTTTTCAGGGAACACAGTTTCAGTATCAATATCAAGAGTAAAGTAGCTGCG
>CAIVCU010000211.1 GCA_903904495.1 uncultured Chlorobiaceae bacterium | reverse complement strand
TTTGAGGGGATTAATTCAAGCTTGCTGCAGATAAAAGAAAGTCCGTCACCCTTGTCAAAATCCTTGATCGGTGAATTGTCGGAAGCTCCTTCTATTGTTAATATAATTTCAATATCAAGACCCGTATCTTCAATTCTGAAGTTTTTGCCGCTCGGGTCAATTTCACGCACAATGCTTTTTACTTTTTCAAGAAAAGCTGCAGATTCACTCTCTTTGATCGAGTGGCTTATATCCTGGCGAGCAACTGTGGTCTGGCCAAATTTAATTTGTAAGGCGGATCCGATGAAATTGAATTTCTCGAAATTTGGATCCTGGAGGAGTACCAGCATCCTATCGTTTAAAAGACGTATCAGTTTCTGCTTTTTATCTTCAATCGGAAAGCTGTTGAATTCACCATTAAGATCAATGAACTCTCTTCCCTTGGAACCTGCGTAGACAAAAGTATTGCTCGGGTTGATTGAGACGTTCAGGATGCCGAAGTCTCTCAATGGAGCAGACGTGATGATAATGGGGTACTGACAGCAGTTTTTCGCAAACCGGGTGAGAAAGACTGAGTTATAGATCGGTTGTACTGAGGAACGGTATCGTCCGCAATAGTTATTGGTTGTTCCGTCCCGATCAGTTATAAAGGCATGAAAGCGCTTTCCTCTCAGTAAATCAACACCTTTGTTGACATATACCCTGAAATCCGGAATAAATTTGGCGAGGTAATCTATGAACTTATCCTCACCGTATTCAAGATAGTAAATGTCCTTCTGAAGTTCCCTGATTTCATAAGTCAGATCAACCTCAATCTGTTTCATGCCGTCAAGACGCAGAAGCCGGTGCCCTGTATCATCGTCAATATAGATGGTTTCCAGAGAGTAAAGTGCGTTTTTAAGCGATTCTACACAAGACTGCCCGACAACTCTCTGTTTGATGATGTTTCTGACAACAGGTTCACGCAATTCACGTGTTTCTGCTTTCAGCTGGTAGAGTTCTTTAAGGGTCCGGATATCCTGTAACGTGATAGAATTAGCGCATGTGCTCAACTGACGTTCTTTGAGAATACTTTCGTGCATGCGTTGCCGGTAAGGAAGTGAAGATAAAGTATTATGTTTTTTAATTTAAGCAAAATCTTTGCAAAAACGGTAGAAAACTTTAAGAAATAACGTCAGCCTTATAGTAATAGTTTCGCGGCACTTTTTTCTACTATTGTGCAATTGCAAGCAATGTCCCGAAACCTGAAAACGAGATCGTCAGACAGGGAACCTTTCCTCAAGAATCGTTATGATTTGACGGTGAATTGCAGCTACCGGTTGCAGGGCGTTTATAGTGACAAAGCGCGCTTTATTGTGGCTGATTATCTCATGGTATCCCCGGCGAACATTTCGGTAGAACTCCGCTCCTGAACGCTCCATTCGGTCAAGCTCCTCACTTTCAAATGAGAGCGGAATCGATGTTTTGGAAAATTTTCTTCTAAGAGCTTCTTCCGGTTCTATATCAAGGTAGAAAGTGATATCCGGAATAATGCCGCAGGTAGAGATGCAAATGATCGACTGGAGCAGCGTAAGGTCAATCCCTCGTCCATACCCCTGATAGGCGGTTGTCGAGTCGAAAAAACGGTCGAGTATGACAGTTTTGCCAACGGCAATTGCCGGCACAATGACCTCCTGAACAAGTTCTGCCCTGCTTGCCGAAAAAAGGAGCAGCTCACCGATCGGGCTGATTTCGCCCTTACTGTCAAGAAGGATAGTGCGGATTTTTTCAGCAACCTCAGTGTCGCCCGGTTCCCTTAAGACCAGAACCTCCCGGTCCTGACTGCTCAGATAACCGGCCAGCTGTTTTATCTGCGTAGACTTGCCTGCGCCATCTATACCCTCAAAAGTAATAAGCATGTACAAAAAGATCGTTTTAAAGGCTTTCACCTGATTCCGAAATAATCCGATAACCCCCTATTTATTGGGGTTCTCAGCCGCACATTCCGTAATAGTGAGAGGGAAGCCCTTCAAGATAAAACTTATAATTGATCCGCGCAATCCGAGAGAGAGAGGCTCACCGAAAATCTCGCAGGTGTAAATTTTCTTGGTTTTTGCTTCGCTGTATGCAATAGTAAAGTTGAACTTTATTATTGCATACCATGATTGCGCGTAACGTAATCTGATCTATGGGCGAAATTGAGGTAAAATATCGCTATTATTCGGTCAGCAGTTTTAGAGCAAAATGATCTTCATAATGGCCGACGACGATAACGAATTACACCGTAAAAAGCCGAAAGGCAACATCAGCACAAAGTATCATGCGTCTGAAGCAGGAGAATTCGAGTCTGATTCAGTTGGCCTGGTTTTAAAAAACCTCCCTGGCTTAAAAACACAGGCAGCTATTGACGCAGCGGAAGTATCAAGACTCTTGAGGTTTACTAAAACTGCTGAGCGTGCTATTTTTTCCTTTTCGTGAGCAGACCCCATCAGGTAAGGGGTGTTGAAGGGAGTTGCGGTTTCTAACACGATACCATGTTGGAAAGGAGACGCTCAACCTCTCGATCGGACAGTTTACTTCCCTCGATACTGGGTGATGATCCGATGCTCTCGATGGTGGCCATTCGGCGCAGGGATGAGAGGTGCTCAGGTAGCGACACAGGTTAAGAGAATCAAAGAATCATCCGGCAACTTTATAGGTTCGACCCATAGGCAGGAAACCAGCAACATCTCCGCGGGCGAGGCGTGAACGGATATTCTCAAACCGAATGACGGTCTCTTTCGAGTATAATCTTTCGCCGCAATGGGTGCAAATATCTGCATTTACTCTGACAACGGCGGTGTTGTTGCCCCCGAGAATCAATTTTTCCACCTCTTTTTCAATCACTTCGCCACCGCATACCGGACATAATTCAAACGGGATCATTACTTTTTCTCCTTGTTTTCCATTCAATCCACCTTTTTGGATCTGGACGATAAACTGTTATTGCAACAGCCCATTCGTTTACTCTGTTATATGCCCAAACGCTGTGGACGGGCTCATTTCATAAGTTTTCTCCAAAAATCAAACAGCTTGGATAAGGCCTATCTGTCGGATAT
>CAIVCU010000210.1 GCA_903904495.1 uncultured Chlorobiaceae bacterium | reverse complement strand
GCTTGCCCGGTATGCATTCCGGAGTTTATGGGCTTCGTCGATAACAACCAGATCCCAAGCGATACTTTTCAGCTCTTCGCGTAAAGCATTAGCGTAATTCATGGAGATGATAAGCACACATTTCTCGCTCAAAGGTGCTCTCCCATGCCGTTGAGCTTCCCGATAAGCTTTGGCATCGAGAACAAGCGCTGTCAAATTGAACTTTTCCTGCAACTCAAGTGCCCACTGCTTTCGTAACGATGCCGGGCAAATTACGAGCAACCTTCTTTTGCGTTCTGCCCAAAATTGGCAAAGCACTATGCCCGCCTCAATTGTTTTTCCGAGGCCAACTTCATCAGCAAGGATAACACCCTTTGATAGCGGTGATTGTAGCGCAAATAGTGCAGCCTCAATCTGATGGGGATTCAAGTCAACAGCAGCATCAAATAAGGCCATGGATAAACGATCCATGCCATTTACTGCACGACGGGTCAGATCGTGAGCCAAGTACTTGCTGTGATGTGGCGTGATGCTCATCGGCCGCAAATGGATGCCATCAGGTACACGGTTGAGCACATGAGTACTGGTTATAATTGGGTGCTACAGTTGCAATTCAAATGTTCTCACTATTTACAAAATATTCACTTCAAATAAAAGAAATACCAGAGGTTACGGTGGAAATGAAGGTGTTAAAAATAGTACTGATAGGAAAGACAGTTCTGAGCTGAGAACAGTGGGCAGTGGACAGTCGGCAATGAAATCAGTTCTGAGTTCTGAGTTCAGTAAGATAGACCCCTCACAGGAATTCGGGGTGACAAAAAAAAGTGCTGAGTGCCGAGTGCTGAGGGTCGATTAATCTTTTAGGTTTTTTTAAAGTACTGTATTATTTCCCGTGCTGTTGACTCGAAGCAGTGCTCGATAGTGCGTCAAGCTCAATTCGCGACGCAGTGCGTCACACATTTGAAAAACCAGATGTCATCCTTGTAGAATCAGTTCCTGCAAAGCATTCAGCAAGCCGGATAAAGGCGCAGTATTCGGTTTTTTCTCGGGCTGCTCAGTTGTGCCCCTTTTCAGTTCCCTGCCGCTCTATTCCAGCAACATCTATTAACTGCCTTCTCAGCTATTCTTTAGACGGCAGATAGAGCTGATATTTCGCAGGAAATCAAGGCGCCTTGATTCAGCAAACAATGTACCAGCCAAAAAGCTAGTTTCTAATCACCAGGGAAACATCTATCGATCTGGCTGCTCGAAGCTGTAACTCCCGGTGAGTATGTTTAAAAAGAGCCAGCAATTGTTCAAAGTGCATAATACTCGCCTGGCATTAAGGGTCAGGGTTAAAAACGTTTTTTATACACTACTATAATTACAATTATTTACATATTTATTACAATTACAAAAAAAACTCATATCATCGTTGATCAGATGTAGAAATTTATCAATTTGTATAAAATAGCCTAAATGAGTAATATCTTTTGATGGAGAAGAGGACGCCACATTACGTTCTTGCCGAGATTCAGGCTATTGTAGCCGATAGTTGCAGTCGTGTATTTACAAGGTTGGCCTTGGCAGGCGGACTCTCTTTAGGTTTGACGGAACCGGAAATGCGTGAAGTTGTTCTTTCTCTGTCAAAAACTGATTTTTACAAATCAATGACAACCCATATGGATCATCGCTTGTGGCAGGACGTCTATCATGGTAAAACTATGGACGGTGTTGCCGTCTACATTAAAATTACCGGCTTTCCTGATAATCGGCCTCCGGTTATTCAGTTTAAAGCCAAATAAAAAATACCTCATATGAACTGTCCTGCATGTGGCCATCCCGACATGGTCAATAAAGTTCTGGATGAAACGCTCTCTTATGGCGGACAATCATTAACATTGCACGCTATGCATGGCGAGTTTTGCTCCTCCTGTGGCGAAGGTATCTGGGATGAAGAGAGTTACAGGCGATACACTGAAGCCCAAGCTGGATTAGTAAGAACAGTAAAGGGTGATGTTGGCGCTGACATTCGACGTATCCGAAAAAAACTCAATCTGACTCAGGCAGAACTCTCAAAATTGTTTGGCATCGGAAAGGTGGCCTTTTCACGATATGAAAGAGGAGAAACCAGACCCCCTGCCCCGCTCGTAAAGCTTCTGAAACTGGTAGACCGTCATCCTGATTTATTAAATGAAATGGGTACCGTGTAACAAGCGAGTTTCAGTGATGGAGTTCTAATCCAAACTTTCACAGTAGTCAAACTTTTATAAGTCCTATAAGTCCCATTGGTCCTATAGGCCCTATTCTTCTTTTCTCTCTTCAAAAGTTCTCAAG
>CAIVCU010000209.1 GCA_903904495.1 uncultured Chlorobiaceae bacterium | reverse complement strand
TTTACTTTTTAGCTCCCCCTTTTTTCTGTTTCGAGGATGAGCTGGAAGAAGAAGTCCCGAGGTTAATTTTCGGCAGATCGTCAGCTGTTGTGGTTTTATTGATATAAAACTGCTGGGCGACGCTGAAAACGTTAAACATCAGATAGTAGAGACCCAGGCCGGCAGGCATGTTGTTAAAAAACAGCAGCATCATAGCAGGGAAAATGTAGATCATTGCCTTCATCTGATCATTGGTCTGTGTCGTCGGTGTGATTTTCTGCTGCACAAAGACGGTCGCAGCCATAAGAATAGGAAAAACCGCGATATGATCACCATACATCGGGATGCTGAATCCAAAATCAAAAATAGAATCAGGAATAGAGAGATCCTTTACCCAAAGCAGTCCATGCTGACGAAGCTGGATTGAGGAACGGAAAACATAAAACATGGCATAAAGCAATGGCATCTGCAGCAGTACAGGCAGACAGCCTCCAAGCGGGTTCACGCCGGCTTCCTTGTAAATTCTGCCAAGTTCACCCTGCAGTTTCGCCGGATTGTCCTTGTACTTCTCCTGAAGCTCCTTGAGGGCCGGCTGCAGGGCTGACATTTTTTTCATTGACTTCGTGGAGGCCATTGAAAGAGGATAGGTTACCAGCTTTATCAGCAGCGCGAAGATGATAATAATAAGACCGTAATTGCTGATAAAGGTATTCATCCAGCTGAAGACCGGCAAAATGATAAACTCGGCAAAAGGCCTTGTCAGCCAATCCCATCCGAAGTCCATGATCTTTTCAAGACCAACGTTCTGAGCCTTGACAATATTGTAATCAAGAGGCCCGAAATAGAGGCTGAAGCGGTTGTCTACAACAGGGCTGGATGAGGGAACTCCCATTTTCAGGGCGGCTATATAATCGGTAAAATCATTTGCCTTTCTTTTTCCATCAAGAAAAATCCCTTCAGTACGTCCCTGAGGAATAAGCGCTGCAACAAAATACTTGTTCCGGACAGCAACCCATTTAGCCTCTCCCGACTGTTCTTCACGATAGGCCTGATTCTCCTTGCTTGCCGCCAGCTTGACGACACTGCCGCCAAGGTATGCAGTGGCAATAGAGCTCTGAGACTCATCCTTATGGTCTTTTTCCGAATAATTCAGCCCCCCGTCCCATTGCAGCTGGTATTCATTGCCGGCAAGGGCATTGCCGAATCCTGTCAGCTTGACATCATAGTCAACCTTATAGCTGTTGCCTCCAAAAAGATAGGTAATATCAATACCCTGCTGTGGAGCGACATCAAGGTGATAGCGCACGGCATAACTCTCTTTACCTGTGATGGTGCGCAGTGTATCCAGAGTTACGCTGCTGAAGTACAGGTCACGCGTATCGATTTTTTTGCCTTCTCTGGTAAGAAAAAGCAGCGAAAGTGCACCATTCTTGTCATTGCTGACAAGGTTAAACGGCTTATGATTACTGTCCAGATGCTGTTTCAGCACCAGGGACTTCAAGGTTGCGCCTTTTGTAGAAAGAGTCGCAGTAAAAACATCATTGCCGACCTTGACCAGCTGCTCTTTGCCTGCCGCTGCCGAAGCGAAAACTCCAAAATTTTCAGGAGCTGGAGCCTGAACTGCCTGTACCTGACGCTCTACCTTCTCCGTTTTCACTGCAGTTATCGGCTTCACCAGCTTTTTGTCAGGCGACATAAACTGAAGCCAGACAATCATGATCAAGCCTATAAGCGCAAGACCGGTTACTGAATTTCTATCCATTACCTCTCACTTTTATTTAAATCTATGAAACTCTTTTTTTATTGACGGGCACCGGATCAAACCCTCCCTTTGCAAAGGGATTGCATCGCAGAATGCGCCACACAGTCAACCATGA
>CAIVCU010000208.1 GCA_903904495.1 uncultured Chlorobiaceae bacterium | reverse complement strand
GGATCCGGCAGGAAACGATATTCCGATCGGAAACCGGGTGTGTGAGTCGGCTCCGGTTCCAAGAGTATCGGGCAATACCATACGGTTCAGCCATGTATGAATAACGCCATCGCCAGGTTTAAGCGAAACTCCTCCCCTGCTCTGGATAAAGTATGGCAGACTGCGGTGCATCTTGATATCGGAAGGCTTCGGATAGGCTGAGGTATGACAGAAACTCTGCATCAGGAGATCCGCACTGAAACTCAATGCCGCGAACTCCTTTACTTCGTCACGGGTCATAGCTCCCGTGGTATCCTGTGAACCAACCGTCAGGGTTTCAGGTTCGACATACATACCCGGACGTACACCCGGTAATCCGCATGCCCTGCCGATCATTTTTTGAGCGAGCGTGTAGCCTTTTCCGCTATCCACCGGCTGTTCAGGCCGAATAAAAAGTTCATCTTCACCAAGTCCGAGAGCTTTTCTTGCTTTTCTGGTAAGGGTTCTGCCAATAATGAGAGGAATTCGGCCTCCGGCGCGAACCTCGTCAGAAAGCGTGTTCGGCGAAAGTTCAAAACGGGATATGACCTCACCATTTTTCTCAACTTTTCCTTCAAAAAGGTAGAGATCAATGACATCGCCCATCTCCATTGCTGTCACATCAGTCTGGATCGGCAATGCCCCGGAATCCTCTGCGGTATTGAAAAATATGGGTGCAATAATGCTTCCAAGAACTACACCGGCGGTCCGTTTATTCGGTACTGCAGGAATATCGTTCCCCAGATGCCACTGGACCGAGTTGATACCTGACTTGCGGCTTGAACCGGTTCCCACAACATCGCCAACGTAGGCCAGCGGATAGCCCTTTTCCTTCAACGTTGCAATAGTTCCTATCGGATCGGTCATTTTAGAACCGAGCATACAGAGGGAGTGCAGAGGAATATCGCTGCGGGTAAAGGCCTCACTGGCTGGAGAGAGGTCGTCGGTATTGGTTTCACCCGGCACCTTGAATACCGTAAGAGTCATTTTTTCAGGAAGAAGAGGCTTTGTGGCAAACCATTCGGCATCAGCCCAGGATTTAAGAACCTCCGCTGCATACCGGTTGGTTTTTGAAAGGCTGACGACCACGTCAAACATGTCGTAGACCAGCAGGGTCTTTTTTAACACCTCGGCGGCTTCACTGCATATGGCAGGGTCTTTATGACGTAATGCATCAACAAGGGGTTTGACGTTATAACCGCCAAGCATTGTTCCTAAAATCCTGACCGATTCCAGCTTATTGATCACACTGCAGGTGATATCCCCTTTGAGAATACCGTCAAGAAACGCAGCTTTTTCAAACGCAGCATCGTCAACACCCGGACTGATATGCTCACGAAATAACTCGAGCAGGTAGTCCTGTTCCTGAACGGGATCCTGCCTCAGCAGATCGACAAGCTGTCGTGCCTGCTCGGCGGATAACGGTAAGGGTGGAATACAAAGCTTTGCCCGCTCTTCGGTATGTGCACGATATTGTTGTACAAGACTCATAAGGTCAATCTCCCGGTGTTATGGATGTTTAAAACAATTGTTTTACAAAATAAATTGGAAGGGAAAAACCGCGGAATAAGCCCACGATAATCAAAAATAAAAATACCACCCCATACTTTTAAAACCAAAACAACCTGCCTTCCGCTT
>CAIVCU010000207.1 GCA_903904495.1 uncultured Chlorobiaceae bacterium | reverse complement strand
TTGCCCACTGCCCTGTAATAAACCCTTTTACAGGTATTCCGCAGGATTGGCCCAAGTGAAAAAGCAGTTGTCCTGTCGTCATCCAGTTATTGGTTTCCGATGGTTTCCATGAAAGATCTTTTTCGTCAAGAAGCTTTACAAGACGTTCGGCGACGTTAAATGTTTCGTTGATTTGTTGTTGTAACAGTTCATGCCAGTTCATGTTCAATGCTGTTAAAGTGTTTGATGATTACGAAGAGACAGGCACTCTTAGTTGAATTTAGCTTTGGCTTTTCTGAACGCTTTTTTCAGATCGTTCATAGCCGCTTCGGCACCGTATCGAACTTCATGCCATGCATCCTCGCTACTGTGGATGAGATCAGTTGTTTTAGCTGAGGCATGCTCACGCTGTTGTTTTAAGTCGTCGATGCGTTGATGAAGGGTTTTTGTAATCTTTTCAGCTTTTTTCTCCAGTTTTGCGATATCCCTGTCCCAAGTCCTGAGTGTTCGGCCGAAGTTGTCGATGTAGGTTTTCCGGTTCATGGTGCATGTGTTTTTTGTGTTTGCTCATGAGTTATACCTTTACTACAGACAATACATAACCGGATTTATCCTTTGTTTGTTCGTTTAGTCTTACAATAAGGAGGTTTGGTGAGTATTCCGGTAAAATTGTGCAGCTGTTCCGGGGATTATTGTTCCGCTTACGGCAATTTTTAAAGGGACCTTAAAACCACTTTCTTGTCCGAAAGTAAACCATCATACCGGCAACAATCATCCCCATGAATCCAAGCAGTGCAAAAAATCCCCAATGCCATTCGAGTCCCGGTAGAAAACGAAAATTCATTCCGTAAACTCCGGTCAAAAAGGAGAGCGGCATAAATACCGTAGCGATGGTGGTCAGCACCTTCATGATTTCGTTCATCCGGTTATTGACAATTGCCAGCCAGGTATCGTACATGCCGATAACGATATCGCGATAGGTTTCAATGGTTTCATTGATAAAAATGACATTGTCGTAGACATCCCTAAAAAAAGGCCAGGTAGCTTTATCATCAATGACCGTATAGTGTTCCCTGCTGATACTGTTGATGATCTCCCGCATCGGTCTTACCGATTTTCTTAAAAGAATAAGATCCTTTTTCAGCGAATAGATGGACTCAAAAGTCTCACGTCCTGATGTTTTGAACAGCTCCTGGTCGAGAAGTTCAATTCGGCTTTCAAGTTGTTCAAGTATAACAAAATAACTGTCGACGATAGCATCAATCAGACCATAGGCAAGGTAGTCCGCTCCCCGCTTCCTGATTGATGTCCCGGGGTTTATTATCCTTGTCCTGAGAGCATCAAATGTGTCTCCCGGTTTTTCCTGAAACGTCAGAACAAAATTGCTGCCGATCACCATACTCATCTGCTCTTCAGTGATCTCGCTTGTTTGAGGATCATAATCAAGTGCTCTGAACACAAGAAACAGGTAGCGTTCAAAGTCCTCTATTTTGGAACGCTGCTCGGTGTGCAGAATATCTTCGAGGGTAAGCGGATGGATATCGAAAAGCTTGCCGAGTGCTTCAATGACCGACACATCATGAAGACCGTCAATATTCACCCAGAGAACCTTCTGCTTATCCTTCAAGGCTGCGCATTCAGCAATGCTTTTGAGTGGCATGTGAAATTCGTGATCTTCATCGTAACCAAAAACCGTTATGGCCGGGAAGTCGGTTTTCTGCTCTCCGATGTGCTGGAGAGTACCGGCAGGCTGGCCAATGGTTTTTGAAAGGTTCCGCATCACCTTTTTCATGGGCTTCACTGTCGGGTGAGCAGCCCGGACTCTGCGCAAACTTTTGTTACCTTTCATTTATACGAGTAAAGTCACTTACTTTTTGAATAAATATCTTGTGGTGATGGTCAGTTCAAGCTGTTTGGAGTTCAGGGTAAACACTGAATCGTTGAACTTGGGGCCTCCCATTCCGATTTTGGGGTTGGTGGAAATGCCGCACCCCTCTTTGGGCATGCCGAGAAAGTTTTTGTCCATTTTGCCGTTACCGTTTTCATCGTGCAGGGTGCTTATGGCATAGGTTCCGTAGGGAACGTTTTCAAAGACAAAGGTATCCTCGGTGCTTGTGACTTTTTTGATGAGTGTTGAAAGGGAGATTTCAGGAGTATCGGGGAACCCTTTTTTAGAAGCGTACAATGAGGCCCCAAGCATTCCATCAAGGTTTCTCAGCTCTGTTATGTGAACAATGATTTTGCCTTTCTGGGTGGAGTCAGTGGATGCCTGGGTGGCATTTTCGGCTAAAAGCATGGCGGGAGAACCCAGACAGAGAAAGATGACAAGCGTAAGGAGTGATTTCATGGTTGTGAACATGCTTTTCGATTGTTTAGATAAGCGGGATCATTTTTACTCTGTATTTGCACAGTACAGCAATATCGATATTCCGAAATTCCCTTACAAGGGTTGGTAAGCAGTTAGCATAATAGCCACCCCCTCAGATAGTATTTCAAGGTTACCCCTTCGTTACGTATCTTCCTTTCAGGATAGTCGCTATTGGGTTGTTATCTCTGCAGTTTTTAATCCTCACGTGTATCAACTCAGTGTGCACTATCAGTTTAACTTTCAAGAGCCTCATGAGAGAAGGGGTGCTTATCACGAAAAAGTCCGGGAAATTTGTGAATATAAAGGATGTTACTCTATCGGTAGCCGACGATGTAGAGGTTTTTAAGCGAAAGTACAAAGAGGTGCTTCATGCTCAGAATACTCTTGTCGACAAGGTTACCCGCTATGTGTTAAGACAGCAGGGAAAACAGATCCGGCCTGTTCTGGTCATGCTTTCCGCTAAAATTTGCGGCGGGGTGACTGAGGCCAGTTATCGGGGTGCCATCATGGTCGAGCTGTTGCATTCGGCTACCTTGATTCATGATGATGTTGTAGACAGCGCTGAAATGAGACGAGGTCTCCCTTCTATCAATGCGTTGTGGAAAAACAAGATATCGGTACTTATCGGTGATTACCTTCTTTCCAAGGGCCTTTTGTATTCACTTGAATTCAAGGATTACGGTTTTTTACATATGGTTTCGGAAGCGGTACGCCGGATGAGTGAAGGTGAAATTCTTCAGATACAGAAAACCCGCAGTCTTGATATTTCGGAGGAGGATTATTTGAGTGTCATTTCAGACAAGACAGCCTCGCTCATCTCTTCAGCTTGTGCTATGGGTGCCATGAGCGCGACGACAGATGAGGGTGATATTGCGGCTTTGAAACGTTACGGGGAGTATCTTGGTCTTGCTTTCCAGATCCGCGATGATACCCTTGATTATACGGGAGATTCGAAAAAAACCGGCAAGCAGATGGGAATTGATATCAAAGACAAAAAAATAACCCTTCCACTGATTTATGCGCTCTCTCATGCTTCGAGTGCTGAACAGAATTCGATCCGCTCAATTTTGAAAAGTTCGCGTAAACGGGCGGTGAAAAGCAGTGAAGTTATAGCGTTTGTAACCAGCAAAGGCGGGCTCGATTATGCCACTCAGGTTGCTGAGGGTTTTGCTGAAAAAGCTGTTGCATCCATCCATCCCTTTCCTGATTGCCCGGCCAAAACCTCGTTGATTCAGCTGGTCGATTTTGTAATGAATAGACAGTATTAGATCCGCCAGAAATAATTGTTTAACAGTGAGATGAAAAAAAAAGCAGGTGTAATAGTTCTTTTACTTATCGGGCTTGTTCTGATATTCGACAAGCTGGTGATGCCCCTTTACATTTCACAGGGTACTGTAAAGGTTGTTCCTGATGTGCTTAACATGCAGTATGAAGATGCGACAAATACTTTGCATCATGCCGGCTTGAAAGCGATAAAAAGTTATCATGTCAAATATCTCAGTGGAGTGGATTCAAACATTGTGCTCTCGCAGATGCCTGAAGCCGGGGTTGAGGTCAAACCCGGCAGAAACGTTTATTTAGTGGTCAACAAACGTGAAAAGCCGAGCTTTTCAATGCCTGATCTTTTGGGAAGGCCCGAATTGGACGCGCGGGAAACTGTTGCCCGTATGGACCTGAAGCTCCAGAATGTCCAGATCAGCACAGTTACTAAGTCT
>CAIVCU010000206.1 GCA_903904495.1 uncultured Chlorobiaceae bacterium | reverse complement strand
GGGCAGTAACTATCAGGAGAAACACTTCATGATGCAGGTTTCCGGAGATGTTCAGATAATCAAGGAAGATAACGTAACGCACAGTTTTTGTGGTCTTGCCTGTGTCGGCTGGATGTATCAGAAGATCAAGGACAGTTTTTTTCTTATTCTCGGCACACACACCTGTGCCCATTTTCTGCAGAATGCTCTTGGCATGATGATTTTTGCCAAGCCCCGCTTCGGCATTGCTCTCATGGAGGAGGGTGATCTTTCCAAAAATGAACCTACTCTTGAGGAGATTATCCGTGAAATCAAGGCCGACCATAATCCGTCGGTGATTTTTCTTCTCTCTTCCTGTACTCCCGAGGTCATGAAGGTTGATTTCAAGGGTCTTGCCAATCATCTCAGTACACCGGATGTCCCGGTGCTTTTTGTTCCGGCCAGCGGACTGGTCTATAACTTCACTCAGGCTGAGGATTCTGTGCTGCACGCTCTTGTGCCGTTCTGTCCAGTAGCCCCTGCCGGCCGGAAAAGCGTGGTCTTTCTCGGGTCAGTCAATGACGCTACTGCTGACGATCTCAGAGCGGAGGCTGAAGAGCTTGGCATTCATGTTGCCGGATTTCTTCCTGAATCCCGTTTTGATAAAATGCCCGCCATCGGCCCCGATACCGTACTTGCTCCGATCCAGCCCTATCTTTCGAGGGTTGCCGTCAAACTGGAACGTGAACGGGGAGCGCGTGTTCTCCACTCTCTTTTTCCTTTCGGTCCGGATGGATCGAGGGTTTTCTGGGAGGATCTTGCCCGCGAATTTGGTATCACCATTGATCTTCGCGACCGCGAAAAAGCCGCATGGGAGAAAATTCGCAGTCAGACAGAGCTCCTTAAGGGAAAAAAAGTTTTTCTGACCGCCGATACCATGATGGAACTGCCGCTTGCACGTTTTCTGAAAAGCGCCGGTGCCGATGTTGTTGAATGCAGCAGCGCCTATATCAACAAAAAATTCCACGCTCGTGAACTTGAGGCTCTTTCCGGCGTCCGTGTTGTCGAGCAGCCTAACTTTCATCGTCAGCTTGAGGATGTCAAGCGCATCCAGCCGGACCTGATTGTCACGTCGCTGATGACCGCCAATCCTTTTGCCGGCAATGGCTTTGTTGTCAAGTGGAGTATGGAGTTCATGCTTATGCCGATTCATAGCTGGTCGGGGGTCATTCCACTGGCGAATTTGTTTGTTTCACCGCTCCATCGCCGAAGCAATCTGCCCGCCTTTGACAAGGAGGTCTGGCTTGAAGGTGTCATGCCGAGCGCTGAATAATTCACGGAAGGAAATCGTAATAACAAACGTTACAGAGTATGCGCTTAGCTTTCTGGCTCTATGAGGGAACTGCCCTCCATGGTATCAGCCGAGTCACCAACAGTATGAAAGGGGTTCACACCGTCTATCATGCGCCCCAGGGCGACGATTACATTACGGCCACCTACAGTATGCTTGAACGAACCCCGGATTTTCCCGGATTGTCAATCAGCGTGGTTCGGGGCAGAGACCTTGCCCAGGGAGTTTCAAGACTTCCGGGAACACTGCAGCAGGTTGATCACCACTACCATCCCGATCTTACCGTTATCGCACCGAGCTGCAGTACAGCTCTTCTTCAGGAAGATCTTCACCAGCTTGCGGCACATTCAGGTCTGCCGCCGGAAAAGATTCTTGTTTATGCGCTTAATCCCTTCAGGGTATCGGAAAATGAGGCGGCTGACGGTCTGTTTACCGAACTGGTGAAACGATATGCCGCACCTCAGGAGAAAACCGCTGTGCCGTCAGTAAACCTGCTCGGCTTTACCTCGCTCGGGTTTCATCTGCGCGCTAACCTTACAAGTCTAAGGCGCATGCTCGAGACCCTTGGCATTACGGTCAACGTCGTTGCACCGTGGGGTGCAGGGATTGAAGATCTCCAGAAACTGCCCGCAGCCTGGCTCAATATTGCTCCTTACCGTGAAATCGGTTTGACAGCGGCGGAATATCTGGCTGAAACATTTGCCATGCCGGCGATCTATGATGCCCCGATAGGTGTAGAACCTACTCTTGCCTGGCTTCGCTCTGTCATAGAAAAGCTTAATCTTACAGCTGCTGAAAAGGGCGTTCCTCCAATTACCCTGCCTAAGCTCAGTGCTTTCTCACTTGACGGTCTGAGTGCACCAAGTGGTGTTCCATGGTTTGCAAGAACGGCTGATATGGAAAGCTTCAGCAACAAGCGGGCTTTTGTGTTTGGCGATGCTACGCACACAGTTGCGATTGTGAAGTTTCTGCATGATGAACTCGGTATGAAGATTATTGGTGCAGGCACCTATCTGGAGCGTCATGCAGACTGGGTACGTAAAGAGTTGGAGGGTTACCTCCCCGGTGCACTTGTCGTAACCGACCGGTTCCAGGATGTGGCAAAAATTATAGACGATGAAATGCCTGATCTTGTATGCGGCACCCAGATGGAGCGCCACAGCTGCCGCAAGCTTGATGTCCCCTGCATGGTTATCTGTCCTCCGACCCATATTGAAAACCATCTGCTCGGCTATTATCCATTTTTTGGCTTTGATGGATCTGATGTCATTGCCGACAGGGTCTATCTTTCATGTAAACTCGGCCTCGAAAAGCATCTGATCGACTTTTTCGGTGATGCCGGTCTGGAATACGAGGAGAATGGAGCAGCAGCTCCGCCTGAAATTGAGCCCTCCAATGGGAATGGGCATGTTTCCGCAACCGTCGAAATTGAGAAAGAGGCAGTTGCTGACGATGGAGAGATGAGGTGGTCCGAAGATGCTGAAACAATGCTTAAGAAAGTGCCGTTTTTTGTTCGTAAAAAGGTCAGGAAGAATACTGAAACGTTTGCCCACAGCATCGGCGAGTCCATTGTCACTGTAGAAGTTTTCCGAAAGGCAAAAGAGTCTCTCGGCGGGTAAGGTTTTTCTATCAATCAATTTCTCTGTTATCATTATGAGCTTAGTATTAGCCGTATATGGGAAGGGCGGCATAGGAAAAAGCACCACAAGCGCCAATATTTCCGCAGCACTTGCCCTTAAAGGCGCAAAGGTGTTGCAGATAGGCTGCGATCCCAAGCATGACAGCACATTCCCTATCACCGGGAAGCTGCAGAAAACCGTTATTGAGGCTCTTGAAGAGGTTGATTTTCACCATGAAGAGCTGACGGCCGAAGATATTATCGAAACCGGATTTGCCGGCATTGACTGTCTTGAGGCAGGCGGCCCTCCAGCCGGAAGCGGTTGTGGTGGCTATGTTGTCGGCGAATCGGTCACCCTGCTCCAGGAACTCGGTCTTTACGATAAATATGATGTCATACTGTTTGATGTCCTCGGCGACGTGGTGTGCGGCGGTTTCAGCGCTCCGCTGAACTATGCCGACTATGCCATCATTATTGCCACGAACGATTTCGACAGCAT
>CAIVCU010000205.1 GCA_903904495.1 uncultured Chlorobiaceae bacterium | reverse complement strand
TGCCGGACCAGCGTGACCGTATTGGTGACCAGATCTATGACTGAGCGCTTAACATAGCGGTTCTTAAAAAAACGGGTGTAATTGTTTTCCATATCTTCGGCTATCCAGCCTCTGCTCCAGCCGAGAAAGTTGAAGGGTGGAAATGTAAAACCCAGATCAGCAAAAAATGAGTTAAGCTGTCCCGCGACACCCTGAACATTGTCCTGGCCACCGGTTATAATAAACGATACCACTTTGTTTTTTATAAGCACCTTATCGTGAATAGTAATCTGGTTCTGGACGGTATTGAGCCGTTCTGCCATCTTGTAATAAAGCGAGGATGCATTTCCCCATCTGATTGGGGTTACAAGGATAACGGCGTCCGCCCACAACACCATGGAACGGTAAATTTCATTCATGCCGTCACTGGCATCCATTTCTGAAATGGAACACGGCCATGTGCAAGCTTGCTCGTGACGACTGTAGTAGCCTTCACAATGACGAAAGTTCAACTCACGGAGTTTGATCATTTTCGTTTGAGCACTAAATTTAGATGCCGCTATATCAAGAGCGTTCTGCAATGCGGTCTCTGATGTTGATGGCCTCGGAAGATCGCGGTTCATATTTGTAGCAGAAATTCCAAGGACATTGAGAGAGGATGCTGTGGTTTGATAGTTGAGGTTCCTCAAGTCGTCCAGAGGATCAGATTCGTGTTCAGCCCTGAACGCATCGGTCACCGGTTTTTCCGATACGCAAATCATGCCTTTCTCGACGATGACATCGTAGAGTGCCTGCCGGTCCTCATAGCCATGAGGAGCTTTACCGGTTTTCAGGTTGTACTGCCATCCATGCCAGGGACATGCAACATAACGGTCATGGTCATCAAGTATCTGGATGAAGCCCTCTCCCAGATCTCCCCCTTTATGGATACAGGCATGGTCAAGCGCAGATATAACTCCATCATAATGAAACAGCGCAATCGTTCTGTCGCCCTGTTTTACTGATTTATGGGTGTTTTCCGGAAGGTCCGATAGGGGAATAATAGGAGTGTATTGCATGATGATAACCTCTTTAGCGCTCCGATAGTGCCAGTTTAACGGCAAGCCCGATAAATACTGCCGAAGCTGTTCTGTTAACAATTTTCTGTGAAAGGGCGGAGTTACTGAATTTCTCACCAAGTCCCCCTGCAACAAGGCTGATAAGACCAAAAACAAGCAAAGTCGCAACGATAAAAACTCCCCCGAGCTGAAAGAACTGCAGCATCATGGAGCCGTGCCGGGGATCGGCAAATTGAGGAAGAAATGCCAGAAAAAAGAGGGAAACCTTAGGGTTGGTCAGATTCATGATGATCCCCCTCCGATAGAGATTTTTACCGGAAAGAACCTGAGCCTTTTCCTTGCTCCTTTCTGCAACACCCGCCCTGAAAGCCTGCCAGGCAAGATAAAGAAGATAGGCTGCTCCAATAAATTTCAGAATGCTGAAAGCAAGCGTGGAAGCCCGGACTATGGCTGCGAGACCGAACGCTACGGCAACAGTATGTCCTATCAGTCCGGTTGCAAGGCCAAGGGTGACAAACAGACCCGCCATGCGACCTTTCTGGGCTGACTGTGCCAAGACAAAAAGGTTATCGGGACCAGGAGAGAGCGCGAGAATGACGGATGCCGTAAAAAAAGCAATCAGAACGTTACTGTCGATCATGAAAACATGATGTTATTGTTATGGTTACTATTGAAAAGTACAATAAGTTTGTGCTCAATGATCTCTTTTTGGACAAAAAAAAGAGGCGTACCATCATACTGGGAGACAAAATCTCCCGGCATTGAAAGCACGCCTCTCCACACAACACATAACTTAAAAAAGAACACAAGAGCAAAAACGTTAAAAACCAACCTGGGTATAGAGATTTATTGAGTTTCCATTTGCCTGACCTGCAGCAGAAGCCTCTGCAACAGAATCTTTGGAGACAGAAACATACTCTACTCCAAACTTGACGTTCGGCCTGACCAAAGCACCAATACCAGGAATAACCTTATTGATTTTGCCATTCAAATCATCCTGCAGATGCTCGTAACGAACAAGACCAAACAACCATGGATAAACCCAGTAATCAGCCTCAAGAGAGAGTGCTGTCCGTTTGCCATAATTAAAAGCACCACGGGCAATATCGGAACCATCTTCGGCTGCACCAGTCAATACACCGGCATTGAGCACCTCATTAAAACGGGCATACTGGGCAACAGCACGCAACTGACCGTAATTGATCCTTACGTCACCGGAGTATGCAGTTTTCGTCAAACCTGCAAATTGATCTTCTGCACCTGTGTTCGCACCCTGACCGGAGTTGACAAAATCTACGCCAAAGGTTATGGAGTTATCCATTCCTATAGCCTGTACTCCATAAGAGCCACCAACTCCGCTCAATAATCCATTTCCACCAATCTTGTAGGTTGCCCTGACAAATCTTGTATCTGCGATATTACCGGCTACACCAAGATCATTACCAGCAGAATCAGTAGAACCTACCTCCGAATTCCGGCCTATTCCCGCAAGAATCGAATATCCTCCACAGGCTCCGGTATTTCCAGCTATTCTCAATTCAATCCCCCTGTTAGGATTAGGCAGACTTGCGACATAACCATCCTTGTCAGTGCCGGCACGGGTTGAAATTATATCAAACTGTTCAGGAAAACCGACAGTGCCCCAAGCAATACTTAACCCCGGCTTGAAGGTCCAGACGAACTGCAAACGTCCGAGAGTTGTAGGCGCAGCATCTCCCCCATAGGTTCCGCCATCAAAGGCTAAATCACCTATATAGCTCAACTGCTTGGTTATCGTCCCGGAAAAAAACATGTCAACTTCTGCATCGTACAACACATCCCTGTACTTTCCTGTCGTCGGGTTCTTTTGCATAACAGCTCCAGTTTTTGCAAGAAAACCCAAGGACGGCATATTAGGAAGATCAGATGGCCAGATTGCATCAGGAAAGACGTCTTTATAGGCATCCTGACCTAACTTGATCGGCTCTTCCTTTACCATATCCTCATCGGTGCCGTCAGGGAAGCGATATCCATTATTTCGGAAAGCCTCACCAAAACCGTTACGGGCTGGAAACGCTATATGGCAGGTGGAGCATGCTGTATGATATTTTCGAGCAAACACCGGCAACGCATAACTCTCCTGTGCTGACAACACAATTAGCGACACCATACTACAAAAGAGAATAATAAAACTACTCCTCTTTTTATTGCTAATGGCCGATAAAGGCCTGACTTTCTTTGTCATACTCTCTCCGTTTATGTGATTAATCAATAATAGCATACTTGAAGAAAAGCTATGCCACCCTAAAAAAAGCTAATGATAAGAT
>CAIVCU010000204.1 GCA_903904495.1 uncultured Chlorobiaceae bacterium | reverse complement strand
CGCCTATGTGGCCTGCACTGATGTTTATGCCGATGTATCCGCCGGGAATGAGGGCTGATATGAAAGCAGCGGTTTCATCGGAAACCGGCATGGGTGGCAGGTATGGTTTGCAGGGTTGTTGAAGGGCGGCGGTATTGATAACCTGGAGGAGCGACAGGTTTTTTTCTGATTCGTGTGTACCGGGACCCATCGTGATAAGCTGGTCGAAGAGGCCTTCGTGATAGGGGTTGTAGTGACCAACTTTGTGGCGGGCGTTGATGAGCAGTGACTGAATGAGAAAGTGTGTGGATGGGTGATCTTTGGGATTGAACAGGATATCAAATTTTTTGGTCAGGATCTCGTTGTAGTAGCGTTTCATCTCCCTTTTGGCATGGTAGACGGCGGTAACATTCGGGTCCGCACTGAAAAAGTTGAAGATAATCCGGCTGAAGGCGATGATATATATGGAGAGAGAGGGATATTCTCTTCGCAGGGTACCGATAAGAGGAGTGAGCATTATACAGTCGCCGTAGCACTCTCTTGCAAGAATAACGACGCTTTCGGGCGGTTTTTCAGGGATGGGCGATGACTGCCGGCGTTTTGCGAAGAATTGGAGCGTTTTTGCCAGTCGCTCCCGGAATGCTGTATGATCTTTTTTTTTCGGTTTCATGCCTTTGCGGTGAGAGGAGAATTACTTTGTTATGGTTTTAATCAGGAGCTCGTATCGGGTAACGACTTTTTGGAGTGAAAACTTCTCTTCGATAATCTTTCTGGCCTCTCGTCCTGCCTGTTTATAATCAGATTGTAATAACTTTACAACACCATTTGCGAGTTCGTTGCCGTCGTCGGGTTTTACAATCATGCCTGATCTTTTATTGACGATTATATCGGCCAGTCCGCTGCCTGATGTTGCAACTACCGGCCTGCATGATGCCATGGATTCCAGTGCGCTCATGGACATGCCTTCTTCGGGTGAGGGCATAATGGTTATATCAACTCCGGAGAGTATTGCGGGGATATCTTCTCTGAAGCCGGTAAACGTTACCTTATCGGTCAGATTGAGTTGTTTTGTCAGCTCTTTGAGTTGTTTTTCAATACTGCCTGTTCCTGCGATAATAAAAAGGATCGGGCTGATTTGTTGAGTTATTTTCGGGATTGCATTGATAAAACATTCCAGTCCTTTGTTTTCGTCGAGCCGGCTGATCACTGCGGCTCTATAAGGTTCAAGGTTAGTTCCAGTGTCGCCCGGTTTTTGCGCAGGAAACCGGAGGAGATCTATTCCGTCATAAATAACTGTTATTTTTGGGTCGGGGATGTTAAAATCTTCTATGAGTTCACGTTTGATTTTATCTGAAACGGCCACAATATGGTCAACCAGTTTCAGGTAGAGGATTTTATTGACAAGCAGTTTCACTCCTTTTTTGCGGTAAGGGACGTTGCGGGTGAGCATGACTGTTTTTTTTGCTAACCTGCCGGCTAGAGCCGCAACCCAATAAAATTTTGGTGAACAGATGTCTATAACGTCAATGTTGTTCTTTATTATAAGCTGTATAAGTTTCGGGATGATAAGGAGGTTGAGATCATATTTTGGATTAATCACGCAGACCGGAATGTTTTCTTGCGGGAGACGCTTCGAAAGTCCGCTTTCCGGTAAACAGCAGACGGTTACACGATGTCCATGTTTTTTCAGCTCTTTACTGTATAACAGTATTCTGTTTGCTCCGCCGGACCAGTGCGGTGTTGCATCAAATATCAGGATATTCATTGACAGGAACCTGAATTTTAGGGGTTCAAAACGATAAAGTATCACATTCCGAGAAATTCATTGTAACGGATATATATAATCAATGCGGCCAGTTTCTTCTTTTGATCCTTTTGTGCCGGGGCGTCTCTCATTTCTCGGCAATACGTTTTTTTTAATAGGCGTTATGGTTCTTTACCCGCTTATGGGTGCTGTGCTTTTTTCGTTTGTAAGCAGCACCGGACATGCGGGTGTTTCCCTGTTGCATATTGACCGGAGCATGCTCCCTTCAATTCGAATCATACAGGCTGTTGGACAGATTGTTGTGCTTGCTCTGCCGGTTGTTGTGCTTGCTGCCTGGCATACTCGCAGGAAAAATCCTTTTTCTCTGGAGAGTCTTGCTTTTTTAGGGATACGCAGGGATTTCAACATAGGCGAAGCCGGTTTGGCGGTTTGCGGTATTTTTTTTCTTCAGCCGCTG
>CAIVCU010000203.1 GCA_903904495.1 uncultured Chlorobiaceae bacterium | reverse complement strand
TGCGGCAGCTTTTCCCATTTAGGGCCGCCAACAGCACCAAGCAGAACCGCATCACACTTTTTGCAGGCCTCAAGTGTAGCCTCGGTGAGCATCTCACCGCTGAGGTCATAAGAAGCACCCCCGAAAGGATGCTCCTCAATCTCTATTTCAAAGCCATGTTTCTTCGAGAGCTGCTTTAGTACTGCAACAGCTCCTGCAACTACTTCCGGGCCGATACCATCACCCGGTATTGATACTATCTTATACATTGCTCATTGACCTTTTTTGGGGTAGGTTATTTTTTGATCAGCCAGCTCATCATGTTGCGAAGCTTAGCTCCTACCGTTTCAATTGCATGGTTACGGTTTTCTTCTCTGAGCTTGTTCAGTAGTTTATAGCCGCCGTTGCACTCATCAATGAACTCCTTGGCAAAGCGTCCATCCTGGACCTCTTCAAGAATCTTTTTCATTTCAGCCTTCACTGCTGGAGTAATAAGGCGCGGACCGCGGGTCATGCCGCCGTACTCAGCTGTATCGCTCACTGAATAGTTCATTCTCGACAGGCCTCCTTCATAATAAAGGTCGACAATCAGTTTCAACTCATGCATACATTCGAAGTAGGCAAGCTCTTCAGGGTAACCGGCCTCAACAAGGGTCTCAAAACCAGCCTTGATAAGCTCGGCTGAACCACCGCAGAGTACAGCCTGTTCACCGAACAGATCGGTTTCAGTTTCATTTTTGATCGAGGTCTCAATAACGCCGGCCTTGGTGCCGCCAAGAGCTTTAGCCCATGCAAGAGCCTGCTGTTTTGCCTCTCCGGTGGCATCCTGATGCACAGCGATAAGGCAGGGAACCCCATTACCCTGGGTAAAGGTACGGCGTACAAGGTGACCCGGGCTTTTAGGGGCGATCATGATAACGTTGATCGTCTCTGCCGGTATGATCTGTTTGTAATGGATATTGAAGCCATGAGCGAAAGCAAGGGTATTGCCTGGTACAAGGTTCGGAGCAATTTCAGCATCATAGATCGCCTTCTGTGTCTGGTCTGGAAGAAGCACCATAACGATGTCAGCCCATTTGACCGCTTCCGCAACAGTATCGACCTGCAGTCCGGCCTCTCTTGCTTTTGCAGACGATGAGCTATCTGTGCGAAGACCTACGCGGACATTCAAGCCGCTATCCTTCAGGTTCAGGGCATGGGCATGACCCTGGCTGCCGTAACCGAGTATTGCAATATTTTTTCCCTGCAGATAACCAAGATCGGCATCTTTATCGTAATAAACATTCATCAGAAAAATGGTTTTGATTGATAATACAGTAAAATGGTATCACTCTCCACGGTGTATCGCGACAGCGCCTGAACGGGCTAACTCCTTTATTCCGTAGGGTTTGAAGATATCAATAGTCGTGTTGATCTTATCCGGTGAACCGATGACCTCAATAGTAATGGATTTTTGTTTTATATCCACGACTTTTCCTTTAAAAACATTGATAAGTTCGAAAATCTCATGTTGCTGTGTTTTGGTGAGTTTCAAAGTCATCAGAAGCAGCTCCCGTTCAACATGGGGCTGCCTGGTCAGATCGGTAACCTTAATGGTATCAATAAGACGGTTCAACTGTTTGATGACCTGATTTATGATCTGGTCGTCAGCATGCGTCACTATGGTCATCCGTGAAATTTCCGGGTCCTCAGTTTCACCAATGGAAATACTTGCAAGATTAAACCCCCGGGCGCTGAACATCGTTGCGACCCTGTTAAGAGTTCCGAACTTATTTTCAACGAGTACTGATATAATGTGTTTCATATAAAAGTAAAAATTATATCCTTATAAGTCTATACCATAAAATATCTTATCCGCAACCCTCGACCCCATCTTCCTGCCCACTGCCCACTGCCCACTGCCAACTATCTTTCCTAAGCCCTCAGCCCTCAGCAC
>CAIVCU010000202.1 GCA_903904495.1 uncultured Chlorobiaceae bacterium | reverse complement strand
GTCTTATCTTCCGGCTGATTCGACGACGACCCGTATAGACGTTTGCCTGCACAGGAACCTGAGTGCACTTTGCGGGAGCATAATCACGTTGGTCCTGACCCGGTTGTGCATCGATATGAAGACGCCATAGTATTTCCTCTGCAAGAACTTCAAGCGGTTCACGAGGAACCGGCTTGCCGCCAATCGAGCTTATCCTTGCTTTGGCAAACACTCAGTGCGAGAGACGAACGAGACGCTGTTACTGCGGCAGCAATACCCAAACGGGACACGAACAGATGACGATCATCATCATCCACAACAATCCGATTTCCCTTCGATTCCCCTAACCATCACATGATGCGGGGTTCCCGGTGTATCCAATCTTGCTCCTCTCGGCATTATAATGGTCGGTTGTTTTTCTTGAGCTTATAGTAGCAGTTCACCATTAAATGTACTGTTTTCAAGAATTAAATACACTTAGTCAGTCGCGGTAGGGATGCCAGTTACCTGACACCCCCCGCACAGATCCGTACTTGCGGGACTACCGCATACGGCTCCTGCCTCGAGTAATAGCGAATCGTACTTCCGGGAAATCATGGCATATCCGGAGGCGCGGGAGATAAGCATCTACGATGGGCGTAAATCGTTGCCAATTCATGGCTGTTCCTTTCTGACTTCGGCGCCTCAAGCTCCTGTACCACGCTTTCGCCACAAGGTCTCTGAAGCTTTTCAGGGCCTTGATGTTTCCCGGTACTCCAAAGTATTGCCCATAACCCTGCACAACACTTTTCAGCCAGTTTCCTGTCTGTATTATTGGTGCATGCATCCTTATTCTCAGGGCCTCTTTGATTTCCCTTATCGTTTGGCGCAGTCGTTTGCTTATGGTCTTCCGTTTCAGAAAGTAACCGCCCTTCCGGTTCTTGCTGCATAAGTGTGTAAACCCGAGAAAATCAAAACCCTCAGGCTTTCCCTCTCCCCGTTTCTTCCGTCTTTCTGCGGCATATCGACCGAACTCTTTCAGACGGGTTTTCTCAGGGTGCAGTGTCAATCCGAAACCGGACAACTGTTCTTTAAGGGCTGTGAAATATCGTTCTGCCTCTTCCTTGTACTGAAATCCCAATACAAGATCGTCGGCGAATCTCACGATGATGACCTCCCCGTTTGGACGGGTTCGTCGTTCATTTTCAACCCATTCGTCCAGCGCGTAGTGAAGATAGATGTTAGCCAACAGCGGCGAGATCACCGACCCCTGTGGTGTGCCTACAGTTTGCCGATAAGGGCGACCATCTTCGCTGTATCCCGTCTTCAGCCATCTGCTGATCAGGCGCAGTATCCGTTTATCCCCCACTCGTTTTCTGATGAATTCGAGCAGACGTTCATGTGGTATACTGTCAAAGAATCCTTGCAGGTCTGCATCCAGTATCCAGCTGATACGTTTCGTCAGGATGGCTGTTGCCAGTGCATCCAACGCTCCGTGCTGGCTTCGACCTGGCCGGTATCCGTAGGAGAATCCATAGAATTCTGTTTCATATATCGGCGTCAGCACATTGACTACTGCTTGCTGTACAAGCTTGTCTTCTATGGCCGTAATGCCCAGCGGGCGTTTCTGGCCATTGGCTTTCGGGATATACGTCCTCAGTACCGGTTTTGCTCGATAGCTTCCTTTGTGGATTTCTGTATGCAGGTTCGGCAGACGTTCTTCAAGCTGCTTTTCGTAGTCATGCCATGTCACGCTATCTATTCCCGGCGCTGCCTTTCGGTTCAGCTCGTAAAAGCTTTGGCGTAGCAGTTCCGGAGTGATGTGGTGCAGCAATGCAGTAAAGCAGCATGTCTTGTCAGTTTTGGCTCGTCTTCGCACGCCTTCGAGTCCGAACGACACCGTGTTCCGGCTCTGTATCCGGTTGGTGGCTTCTTCTCCGGCGTTCCTCTTGGCTGATGTCCTTCCCTCCATCTCCTCCGCTAAAGCAGGGGCTTCTTTGTTCGGTGATTTCTCAGGTACTACGACACCATCCGACTCCCGGTTTGCTTCTGCGTCAATTCTTCGGGTTCTCTCCTTCACTGATACTACCCTCCTGCCTTTTGCCTTTGGCGTGGGAGCTTGCCGGGTCTCCCGATTCCCGTGTAGAAAACTTCCACACATGCAGCTGGCCTTTGATTCCGCCGTAGCCAACCATACCTTGCCATAACAGTATGGTTAATGTCGCATTCCCCTTCGTTCAATAAGGTCTGCCTACGAATTGTGGTGATGTCGGAACTCAATACAGCGCCTGTGCTTTCCCCTGTCAACGCTTCCCCATGCCTTTGCAGGTCATCGAGGCATGACTCGGGGCCATGATGGGTGGCTAAACCTTTCATATGAGACTCTTTCATTCTCTACTTTCTACCGGTTTTAATCGGCGCTTTCTGAACGTCCCCTAAGTTCCCGCACAAAAAATTACTGACTAACTGGAGAACAAAACCAAAAATAAGAACACCTACTCCGAACTTAACACTGCAATCATAGCAGTGGGCTTTCGCCTTCTGTGTCTCATCCGTCTGCTCACCGACGATGAGTATCGCGCCCTCTCGATCAATAGACTCTGGCAAACCATACCTCCAGATCAGAACAGCTCCGATAATGTCACAAACGAACCCCAAACTGTTTACTTTGTGATGGGTGGCCATGAATATGGATTGCGCCTCACGGAAAGTTCACCAGCGAGCTTCAGCGAGTCCAGCGGAACGCAGTGAAGCGATGGTGAAACGGCTGGTTATGCCTTTCAAGTTTTTTTTCTGTAGTTTCTTCTCGTTAGTCCAATTGAGATATCCTTATTTTTGTGTATTTAATGACATTTAGGTTTCCATTTAAAATGCAGGACAAAGAACAACTACCAAGAATTAAATATCCTTTTTTTTATTAATGATCTGCATCTACTTCGATTAATGGGGTTTTGGCCCATAACCTTTTATATCCGGCAGCACCTGCTGAAAATAAGAGTAACGCCCCACCTATCCAATACGAAACTATCTCTTTTCCTTCTGGAGAAAATAATACTATAAGCATTGCAACTATAAGCAAAATTACGGATAATACTAAACCAAGTCTTTTTGTTTTTTCTTGCTCAATAATATACTGAGTATGAACCTTCGATCTCTCTTCCACAAAGTGTTTTGAAGCTTCTGAGTGATTGAATTTGCCAGATTGACTGAATTTTTGTTGATATCCTCCCCAAGGAGCTGAAAGTTTCACCTCGTCTTGCTTGTTTTTATTTGAACCCATTTTAGTCTCCTTGTGTTAAATTAGTACATAACAATAATT
>CAIVCU010000201.1 GCA_903904495.1 uncultured Chlorobiaceae bacterium | reverse complement strand
CTTCACCAATTGTATTGATTCTTAAGAGTGCCTGAGAGTAAAAGAGTGATACGGGATACTCTTTTACTCTCAGACAGACTCTGTAAACATCAGTTATCGAGATGGATTTTGATTGTTGCCCTGATCATCTTTTTTAGAATGATCAGAACCCTTCCTGTTGTCATCCTTCCTTGGCTGCTCAGGAGCTTTCTTGATATTGGCATCCTTTTTTGGCTGGTCTGGAGCCTTCATAACGTTTGCAGCCTTGGGTTGATCCGGGCCTTTCCTGTTGTCGATGCGCTGATCACGATTATTGCTTCGGTTGTCATTTCGGCGTTGATCAGGATTATTGCTTCGGTTGTCATTTCGACGTTGATCAGGATTAACCCCGGGACGGTTATCGTTGAACCGCTCTCTTCCTCTGTCTCTATCCCTATCTCTTTCCCTTTCGAGACGATATCTCTCATCCCAGTAACCACGGTCATGCCTGCGGTACTCGATATCACGATATCTTCTTATATCCTCCCAGCGATGTCTTCTTATGTTATAAGGAAGATCATACTCCCGTATAACAAGCCACGGACCACGATAGTCTGAAGAACGATACCAGATACCGTCACGATAGAGGAAATAAAAATCATCATATGCAATGATATCATAAGGACTGTCAATCGATACTGAAAAGCCCTGGTCATCCAGGTAGATAAAATCCGGTCTTGTATCAATGACAAATGCCGGTCGATCTCCAGCATCGATACGAATATCCCCAAGACGCAACCGTAGTTCCGCCTGCGCATCAGGCTGAAAGATTCCAAGCATTCCTGCAATTCCCACAACTACCAAAACATTTTTTTTCATCGTTATCCTCCTTTTAGCATCCTTTTGGATTGTTACCATATCATTCCACACATATATGATCAAGTATTATCTGTCAACCTATGAATTTACAAAATATTAACATTCCGGACTTCCTCAACTACCTTGAAAGGAGCCATATCGGGAATTTTTTCTCATTAAAAATGGTTTATAATTACCACTTGACAAAGATTAAAATATACCTGTTCAACCTCAAATAAAAGGAGATGGAGCCATGGCACTGACACTTTATGGAAGAGACCCTTTAAAGATGTTCGAGGACGTCTTTAACGACAAGGTATCACCATTTTTTTCTTCAATGGTGGCGCCGTCTTTCAAGGTTGATATCAGCGAAGATGATGCGGCTATTTTCATTGAAGCCGATATGCCGGGAGTAAACAAAGAGGATATCAAAGTGTCAATGGAAGATGATGTGCTGACGATCAGTGCTGAAAGAACCCAGAAAGACGAAGAAAAGAAAAAAGGATATCACCGCGTCGAGCGATCATGGGGAAGCCTCAGCAGAAGCTTTACCGTAGGTGAGAATATTGATTCCGGAAAAATTGAAGCAGCCTACGATAACGGTGTACTTAAAATCACGGTACCTAAAATTGAGCCTAAGCCAAAAACTGGAAAGGAGATTCCTGTTAAATAAATCTCTACCCGCTCAAGAATAAAACCCTCCGGAAAGAGAGGGTTTTATTCTTTTAAACCGGTCACCCCTGGTCATCGTTGATCACCCAGTAAGGTTCTCCTCCATGATCGACCAGCTTGAACCTCCCTGTGGAGAGCATATCCAGCATGATTGAGGCTACTTTATCGTTCTCTCCCGGAAAACAATCCGAAATTGCCTTCTGCAGCTCCCGCTGCTGAACGGGATGCCGCGATACGATGTCTGACACAGCATGAAGCATGTCAGGCGCACTGCGAAGATCCATGGTGCCTTTGACCGGATTTACAACTGTTGTCACCGTTGACAGGATTGCGATGGCCTGCTCAATACGATCTTCGGAGGGAATACGAACCTCCTGTTCGGGGGCCGGTCTGGTGGGCAGCACAAGGTGCACCATATCAGGATTGATCTCTTTCAAAACAGTAGCCAGCTCATGAAGCGCTTCATCGGAGTCATTGATACCGCCA
The DNA here is from genome assembly GCA_903904495.1 of uncultured Chlorobiaceae bacterium. Taxonomy (GTDB): domain Bacteria; phylum Bacteroidota; class Chlorobiia; order Chlorobiales; family Chlorobiaceae; genus Chlorobium. Next base: position 1,420 of record CAIVCU010000201.1, on the reverse strand, counting down.
AGCAGCATCACCTCAATCCAGAGCCGCCCTTTATATTGGCGGCGAAAAGCCACAAGTCCCTCAACATGCCGGCGAAAGGTCAATCCTGCAGCAGGACGGTCAATCTGCGCGTGCAGGGTTTCCGTCCCTGCGTTAAGCGATGGGAGTACAGCATCTGCCTGTAAAAGCTCTTCACGGACTTCCGGCAAATATAACAGCGAACCGTTGGTAATAACGGCAACAGGTATGGTGGTCAGCTTTTTAACCTCCCCGATAAGCCATCCGATCCCCTTGTACAGCATGGTCTCGCCGGAACCGACAAAGGTTATCCAGTCAAGAGAAGAGTTCACTGCAATAGCCTCTCGAATTTCTTCCAGAATTTCCTCACGGGGAAAAAACTCCTGCCTTTCTGTGACAAATTTTCTAGTTTTACCAAGTTGGCAATAAACACAGTTCCAAGTGCAGCTTTTTGGAGGAAGCAGATCGACACCGAGTGACTGGCCAAGTCGTTTGGATGATACCGGTCCGAAAATATATTTCATAATTCCAAGTGCGTGTTCACGGGAGATCAGAGTTTGCGGGCAAGAGCAAGTTCAAGTTCAGCCATTTTTGCCTCGCTTTCAGCCTCAAACGCCTCTTTTGAAATATGCGGCAGCACCAGGCTTGCAATGGTGAATGCCACTATTTCTATTGAAAAAATAGCGACATAGGCCCAGACATACTGCCCTGAAAGATGATAGACCGTGTCAATAATAATACCGGCCCCCAGATGACCGATAAAAATTGCAAGGCTTTGCGCTGTACCCCAGAGTCCGATGTAGACACCGCTGCGGCCTGCTGTCATGGACATCATCATGGATATATTGGAAACACTGGATGCTCCAAGACCGATCCCGGTTACGACAAGAGCGATACGAAGAAACTGTACATCGCGGATAAAAGCTGCTGCGATCAGCAGGCCAAAGCCGACGATACAAAACATATTTCCGATGAAAGCACCACGTTTTTGCCCGATCCGGTTAAGCAGAAAGCCGGTGATAAGCATAAAAATCAGCTGGGTGCCGCCCATGGTGGGACGGAAAAGTTTTGTGGTGGTACCTACCGGCATACCAAAAACGTGAGCACCAAAAGGATCCATAACGATTTCGTTGGCAAAAAGCGCAAAAATCGAAATAAAGATGTATGAGGCAAAAAGAAGGGTCTTTGGCGATGAAGAGAGCAACTTGATGGACTGCGAAAAGGAGATAGCGTGTTTGCTCTTGCCCTCTTTTACTTCGGCGTTGCGCTTTTCAATACCAAGCACAGCAAAAAGGCCGATACCGAGGGCGATCAAGCCACCGATCTCCGCCACCTTCATCAAGCGTTCCGGGGTAAAGACATCAAGAAAAGATCCGACAATACGGGTTGAAATAATGGTGGTGAGCACCATCAGAGTCCAGCT
>CAIVCU010000200.1 GCA_903904495.1 uncultured Chlorobiaceae bacterium | reverse complement strand
TGGATGCGATAGAAAAACATGTCTAACATTTTATAATGATAACTGCGCTGCTTATCGTTATTGTCGTCCTGCTTATCGGCGTACTTGCACTTATGCTGACTGGCTGGCCCGGAAGGGAACGGAAAGAAATAGAAAAAACCGGGCGGGAACTTCGCAGGGAACTTGCACAGCACCGGGCGGATTCTGTTCAGTTGCTTCTTGCAATGCGCATGGAACTTGAAGAATCAGTCAGGGAGACGCTCGAACAGGAATTTGCATCGTTTGAAAAGCTGAATCAGCGGGTGTCAACCCGGAACAAAAAATCCCCTGCAGCTCAACAAGGGAAATCCTCAAAGCAGGAAGAAGAGGAAAATGAAAGTGGTGAGGGACTTGATGATTTTTCTATGAAACGGAGCAGAGGTTCGCGCTTTCAAAACTTGGAGAGTGGCAGGCAGTTTCCGCTTTTTCAGGATACAAAGCAATTGGAAGAGACGGTATATATTGCAAGTGACGTGTTCTTGGACGATGATATCCCGGACATTGAGCATGACTTGCCCGATGATGATGTTTAGGGGATAAAAGGTAAATACCGGTTACTGCAGAGCTTTCGCGATAGCTTTCGCAAAGCTTGACGCATTAAACTCATCAGGAATCACATCAACCTGAAGACCAAGTTTTTCGAGAGCAGTTGCCGTTGTTGTACCTATGGCAGCTATCTGCACACCATGAGGCAGGGTAGTGGTTCCGAGTGCTTCAAAAAAATTAACTGCAGTAGAAGGACTGGTAAATGAAAGGCAGGAGAGTTCGCCCTGTTCCAGCAGGGTTTTAACTTTTGTACACTCTTCAAGCGAGGGAGGCAGGTTTTCATAAACGGTTATTTCCACACAGGTTCCCCCCCGTTTTTCGATAACGGAAGGAATTATTCCCAGTGAAAGACTTCCTCTGAGAAACAGAAAAGTGTGCCCGGCAATAACATCTTCATCGATTTCCTCCATCATGGTAACGGCATCAGCAATTTTCGGTATCGGTTCAGTCGTGACGCCATGCACCGCCAAGTCCTGTGAAGTTGTTTTTCCTACAGCCCAAACCTTGAGCTTTTGAAGGTTATTCAATTCTTCAGGACTCTCACCGAGCAGCTTTTCCATAAAAAAGCTGACACTGTTCGGACTTGTAAAAAAGACACCGTCAAACCCACTGAGAGAGGGAACGTTCCAGCCGGAAACCGGTCTGATCTCGATTGTCGGAAAGACAAAAGAGCTCAGACCATATTGTTCCAGTTCTTTAACAAATGAGGCTGCCTGATGTTTCGGTCGAGTGACAAGGACAGTTTTCATCAGCGGGTTTTGCGGATTTCCGACAGAATTTTTTCTGCACCCTGTTTCAGCAGTTCGTTTGCCAGAGCAATACCGACTTCTTCAGCCTGTTCAGGAGAAGTAAGGCCGGTTTTAGTGATTTCATTGTGCAAACCTGTTTTGCCGTCAACCGAACCGACATAGGCAAGCAGTTTCAGTGTACCGTTTTTAAACGAGGCATAGGCACCGATAGGAATCTGGCAACCACCCTGAAGATGACGGAGCAATGCACGTTCAGCCCTGCAGCAGTATTCTGTAGTGGAATGATTGAGGATTCTTACAATCTCTCTTGTCTGCTCATCATCAACACGGGTCTCAATACCAAGTGCGCCTTGTCCAACAGCAGGAAGCATGACTTCGTGCGGAAGGATTTCAGAGATGCGATCGCTGAAATTCAGACGGAATAC
>CAIVCU010000199.1 GCA_903904495.1 uncultured Chlorobiaceae bacterium | reverse complement strand
GTCTGCTCGTGGCAAAGCAGGCTCCCTGATCAATGGAAACATCAATAATAACCGATCCGGGTTTCATTGATTTCACGACCTGTTCACTGACCAGCGGTTTATTTATTTTCTGCCTCGGGCTTAACGCCCCGATCAGGACATCAGACATCTTGGCAAGTTCAGCAATGTAATGATCATTGGCTATTGCAGTGACCAGGTGCCGGTTGAAAAACGCTTCAAACCTTCTCAGCCGGTTGATCTCCTTGTCGATCACCGTCACCTGGGCGCCAAGTCCCAGAGCGTCCTGTGCAGCAAAAAGCCCTACAGTCCCGGCACCGATAATGGTGACATGGGCAGGTGGAACACCCGCAATTCCGCCGAGCAATATTCCGCTGCCGCCATACCCGGTTTCAAGATATTTAGCGGCTGTCTGGATGGCAAGCGAACCGGCGATCTCACTGAGAGTCCTTACTATCGGCAGCTCACCATCCCTTGTTTCAATAAATTCAAACCCTAGTGCGGTGATGTTTTTTTCAAGAAGAGCTTGTATCAGCTGGGGTGTTACTGTTCCAAGATGCAGGGCTGAAATAAGCATCTGGCCGGGCATGAACAGCGGAATCTCTTCAGGTTGAGGAGGCGAAACCTTGACGATCACATTGGACTGTTCGTAGAGCTCCTCGGGAGTTTCAGCAATTGCCGCCCCGGCATCGGCATAATCGATATCTGTAAAGTTGCAGAAATTACCGGCCGCTCGTTCAATGTTAACGTTAATGCCGTTCTCGACCAGTATTTGAACTCCTGGAGGCGAAATGGCCACCCGCCTCTCGTCCTGAGCTCGTTCTCTCGGTATACCGAGAACAATCTGCATGGTTTTCTCAGGCCTTATCAACCACCGTTCAAGGGTTTTTGCCCCAAGCTCAAACTCAATCTTTTCAATATCAGAAGAATACCCCATCAGGTGTTCATGGTTGCCGTTTTCAGCGCATTCAATAAAAGAGCAAAACCTACTTTACTGATATCTTCACCGACTCAGTAACCGGAGTTTTATTAATCCCGCAGAACGACGCGTCACTTCCCGGTAAATGCAGACGTCCACCGGAAACATTGCAGACTGCAGCTGCAGCTCCATTGAATACTCCTTTCGCACCCTCGGCAATAAGGGATGCAGGGTACTGCAGAAAAGGGAACGTTTCCATAAAAGCAGTTGTCGCCAGCAGCGATCCATAAGCAAGACCACTCCCGATTTTTGCAAGAGAATCACCGGGGCTTACCTTTCCTTCTTTAACACGGTTGAACAGATTTCCTGCGCCATCAGGCAGTTTGGTCACGACATTATACCCGATAGTCTGTGCATAGGTGATAAATTCAGGAACCTTGATACCTAAAACAAGACGCCTGAGATATTCAGCCCTCGAAAGCACTTTTATGGTCCCCTCTTTCACAATGACACTCCGGCAGGCAAGCCGCCCGCCCTCCTGAAAAAGCCTGTCTGAAATAAACGCTCTCTCCTCCAGACTCGGAGGTGAAAGGCACTCACTCCCTTCCTTCACATAAACAAAGCAGCTCTGGCAGATACCGTTTCCTCCACAGATACACCCTATATGGCTTTTGTGTTGCTGTGCAACCTTCAGAAGCAATTCGCCGACCTTCGCCTCGCAAGGCTTATCGTTAATAAAGATAATCATGGGTTCATGCAGTTAATTATTAATTCAATAAACCACAAACATAGAGCACTCTACTAAGATATAAAAATTTTACTGCCGCTTTTCAATCAAACCTTGTTCTCCTGTTTTGACGAACAAGGTTTGATCGTTCATCATGTTCAACCTATGCTGCAATATGTTCTCTCTCGAGCGAGCTGCTTTTTTCAGCTTTGTCGTTGCAGTAGGCCGACATTTGCAGGGGTTTGCATGCTTCGGAACTCTTTGTTCCATCGCCAGCGCTATCATCTGACCATGAAGGCACTAAAGCATTGGCTATCAACCGCAAAGCATCACCGATACCGCTGATCACATCTGCAATAAGCTGCCACAGATCAAAATCCCTCGATCCCTGCAACCGCATTGTTTCAGGAAACTTCACCAGCGACTCCCATCCCATTTTCGCCGCATATTCAGTCAACTGCAGCGGATTGGTTTCAGCCACACGTTTCACCTCCTCAACTAAGGAAACAACTCTAATGGTTCCCTCACCTTCAACAGTGGTCAGGCAGGCCATTCTTGTTCCTTCCCTGATCAATGTTTCCGACAGAAGAGCCTTCTCCTCAACACTCAGAGGTGAAAGCAGCTCACTCCCTTCAAGAACCTTTACATAACAAGTCTGACAGATGCTGTTGCCGCCGCAGAAATACCCGATATGTTCATGGTTCTTCCGGGCAATATCAAGCAGCCTCTCCCCCTTTTTTACATCGTATGAATGATTATTAATAGAGATGTTCATGATTGTAACCTTTTGATTAATAAGACTAATTTTGTCCACTTATTCAGAACAACAAAAAAATTGCAAAAGTTGCAATGCATCGCTCAATTATTTTATTCATCCCGAACAACGTGAGGTATCCAGGCAACAACTGCCCACTGCCCACTGCCGACTGCCGACTGCCGACTGCCAACTGCCGACTGCTTCATCCTCGCTCATCACGACGCTTGGTATCGGTTATTTTTCTTAGTAATATATTCTTACTTCATTACTT
>CAIVCU010000198.1 GCA_903904495.1 uncultured Chlorobiaceae bacterium | reverse complement strand
CCATCGTGATCATGATTTTCATGGTGTCGTTTTTCATGGTATGGGCTTTTCAGCAGGCCTTTCACAATGACAGGCTTCTTGCTGCTGGACTCCCCGTGGATGGCGAAAATGACAAATTTGTTGATACGTTCAAGCCTCTTGTCCGCATCGAGCTTATCATTGCACTCGTAGTCATGGTAGGGCTTACGATATGGTCGATAGCGGTCGATGCTCCTCTTGAGGAGATCGCCAATCCAACCCTTACGCCAAACCCGGCAAAGGCACCCTGGTACTTCCTGGGTCTTCAGGAACTGCTGGTTTACTTTGATCCATGGCTTGCCGGTGTTGTGCTCCCGTCCCTTATTGTTGTCGGGCTTATAGCAATACCCTACATTGATATCAATCCAAAAGGAAACGGCTATTATACTTTTGCAGAGAGGAAGTGGTCTATTATTATTTTCTCCTTCGGCTTTTTTGTTCTCTGGCTGCTTCTCATTGTCATCGGCGTCTTCTTTAGAGGTCCAGGATGGTTGTGGTACTGGCCATGGCAGGAGTGGGATCATGCGAGGGTTGTTTTTGAGCCTTTCAGAGATTTGAGCTCAGTTGTAGGTATAGACTCACGTTCACTGGCCGGATTTATTTTAGGAGCTATAGTTACCGGGGTCTATATGATAGGAGGTATGGTTGCGCCTTACCTTTACTGGAAGAAGAACAATCCTGAGTTTCTTACCCAGCTTGGGATGGTCAGGTACATTACAACTGTCTTTTTATTTATAACAATGATGTCCATACCGATAAAGATGGTTCTGAGACTGGTTTTTCTAATCAAGTATGTATGGATAACTCCCTGGTTCAGTATTTGAGTTCTAGCTCATTAATTCCCGGTATTCAGTAACAGGTCATTCTAAAAGCCCAAAAAAACTCTTGAACATGGCGAATGAGAATAAAGACAATTCATCCCTCAGAGTCTACCTCTTTGTTTTTTTCAGTGTATTATTGTTTGCACTCTCCGTATGGATTGTGTGGGACGATGAGTTTGGCCTGAGGCCATGGAAAAAATACCAGGAAGATTATAAAACGCTTAAACACGATAAGCTTGAGCGTGATTATAAGAAAGCAGTCGTTGAATTTGAACGGTCAGGGGGACACAGAAAACTTGCAGAGCTTGAAACAAAGCTGGAGAAAGCTGAAGCCGCATTTCAAAACAAGGAGACTCAGGAAAAGTATGCGAAGCTGAACAAGCAGTTAGATGCAGCTCATGAGGTGCTGACCGTTACACAGAAAGAACTTAGGAATTTAAGGGGTCAGTTTCTTGAAACAGAATACTACTTTACAAAGACCCAGTTGCCTGAATACAAGACTAAAATGGATTCGCTTCAGCGTCAGATTGATGCTATTGGATTGGTTTTAGCTTCGCAGCAGAAGAGCGAGGATTCTGTAAAGGAACAGTTATCTGCTATGACTGCCGCAAAAGCGGCTATACAGGCTGAAATAGAGAAAATGAAAAATCCTCTCGAAGAGGCTAAAGAGCGGACGGCAAAAAATGAAAAGGTCTCTGTTGAAAT
>CAIVCU010000197.1 GCA_903904495.1 uncultured Chlorobiaceae bacterium | reverse complement strand
TGAAGAGTGTCAAAAATAATAAAATCGGTAAAGTCGCCGTCAAGATGACCTGATGAAACCATCATCCTGCTGATTTCTGCTCCGTTAAGGCTGACCGGAACAGGACTTTGAAGCAATTTTTTTTCAATTTCCGACTCAAACTCTTTTTGCATGGTATCAAAACGCAGACGGCTTTGTTCTGCCTCAACCCTTGTTGTGATATCCCGTGCTATGATAACGGTGTGAGGTATGCTTTCAATTTGAACGCATCCTTTTGAAATCTCAAGAGGGATGGACGTGGCATTTTTTCTCAGTCCTTCAATTTGCTGGACCATGCTTTCATCAAAACCGTGGATATCTTCGGAAGGTATTTTACAGATGCCATGAATATCAAACTTGTGAAAGTCAGGTGCGATAAGGTCAAGAAAATTCTGCTTGTCGTATTGGTCTCTGCTGAATCCGAAGAGCTTTTCCGCGGCATTGTTGCGGTAGATAATTTTTCCTGCATCATTGAGCATGAAAACCGCATCATGTGCAGCATCGCTCATTGAGCGCAATTCCTGATCGCTTCTCTGCAATTTTTTTGACATAACGAGGAGCTCTTCATTAGCCGTGGTCAGTTCCTCATTTCTTATTGAAAGTTCCTTAAAAAGCTTTTCCCGTTCGGTTTTCAGACAATAGTAGTCAATCGCATCGTTCAGGATTTGTTTGAAGGCTGGCGGGTCGACAGGTTTTGGAATAAACCGGAATACTTCACCGGCGTTGATGGATTCAATAATCGGGTCTATATCTTGTGAACCGCTGAGGATAAGACGAAGTATCTCCGGATTTCGCTTTTTTACTTCACTGATCAGTTCCAGACCATTCATTTCCGGCATTCTCAGATCTGATACAAGAATAGAAACGTTATTGTTTTGAATCAGTTCAAGTGCGTGTGCGCCGTCTTCAGCAAAGAGTTTATTGAAGGGTTCTTTCCGGAGGAATCGGTTGATTGAGCTTAGAATGAATGATTCGTCATCAACAAAAAGGATAGTGATCTCACTCGTGTTGGGCATGATTATTATTCTTTATTGATCATGAGGGGAAGCGTGATGGTAAAAGTGGTGCCGCCCTCAGAAGGACAATGAACCTGAAGTGTTCCCTGGTGCTTGAGAACAATGATGTCATAGGAGATGCTGAGCCCCAATCCTGTTCCTTTCCCGGGTTTTTTTGTAGTGAAAAAGGGGTCAAAAATGTGTTCCTGGACTTCAGGCGAAATTCCCGGGCCGTCATCGGAAATCGAGCAGAAGATAGTAGAGCTCTCTTTCCAGGTATGAATTTTGATTTTCCCGTTTGACGTTTTCATTTGCGAAGCGATAGCGTGTGAAGCGTTGATAATCAGGTTGAGAAAAACCTGATTGATCTGTTCCGGATTGCATTGAACAAGAGGCAGATCCCCGAGATCGGTTTCAATATCAGCACAATACCGGTATTCGTTACGGGCAATGATGAGCGTGTCGCGGATTCCTTTGTTAATATCGAAAAAAGCCTTTTGGTTGATAGCGTGCTTATATGCAAAGTTCCGCATGCTGTTGATAATTGTTGTCATTCGTTCAAACCCTCCTTGTGACTCGACAAATATTTGCGGAATATCAACAAGCAAGGTATCAAGGTCAAGGTCTTGCTCTATCTGGCGTATCTTCTGCAGTTCAGTGGAAAACGGCGATTTAGTGTCGATTTTTTTTGTGAAGGCACGATACTCTTGCAGGATAGAGAGAAGGTCAGTTATGTTTTCCTGCTGGGTTGCAAAATTGAGCTTTATAAAATTAAGAGGATTATTGATTTCGTGTGCAATTCCGGCAGCAAGTTGTCCGATCGAAGCAAGTTTCTCCTGTTGTAGGATTTGCTGCTGGCTTATTGCAAGATCTTTGGTACGTTCTTCGACCCTTTGTTCAAGTGTCTTGTTGAGTTGCTGCAGTTTTTCTTCTGCCTGCTTGCGTTCGCTGATGTCGAGTACAATGCCTCTGATGCCGACAAGCTGTTCGTTTTGGATAATCCTTGAGGTGTATGCAAGTATTGGAAAAGTGGTTCCATCTTTTTTCAGGCCGGTGTATTCATGATTATCAAACGGAATTTCGGCTAACCGAAGTTTCATATGTAACCCGGCTTTTTCACGGTCTTCCGGCGCAAAGAGCATCAGTGCTTGAACGCCTTTTTGTAATTCCTCTTTTGTATACCCGAACGTCTCAAACCCCATGCGGTTTGTGTAGGTGATCCTGCCCTGAAGGTCAACTTCAAAGATGGTCTGGGGAAGAAGATTGGCCATGTCATGAAACCTCAGCTCGCTCAAAGCAAGTTCAGCTTGTTTATTTTTGTACTCTGTAATATCCTGCTTGATCCATATAAAGTGAGCAATTTTGCTGTTGTGCCCTTTAATTGGGCTAATGGTGGCCTGCTCTAAGAAAAACTCACCGTTTTTCTTTTTGTTTTTTAATTCCCCATGCCAGATGTTTCCAGATGTAATGGTTGCCCAAAGTTTTTTATAATACGATGTCGAATGTTCTTCTGATTTCAGAACATTCATGGTTCGGCCTATTGCCTCCTGCTCACTATACCCGGAAATAGAGGTAAATGCTTTGTTGACATATTTTATAAATCCATCACTGTCAGTTATGACAATAGATAGGGGATTTTGGTTAATTGCCTCAGAAAACAGTTTGAGGTTCTGCCTGAGTCCGAATGTTGAAAGAGCATTTTTTACAGTCACTTTCAGTCTTTCTGGATTGACCGGCTTGATTAAAAAGTCATAAGCCCCCAATCTAAGAGACTCGACAGCCATTTCAACATCACTCGAACCGGAAATTATGATGACTGGAATGGTGAACTGGTGATCGCGGATATAGGAAAGTACCTCAATACCGGTTTTCCCTGGCATATTCATGTCGAGAAGCAGAAGATCGATCGGATGAGTCTTGATATACTCGATACAGTCATCACCATCAAGAGCCATAACAGGATTGTAGCCCATCTTTTTGATGATGCTTGACACCAGCGTACGAATGAACGTACTGTCATCAGCTACAAGGATAGTAGCGGTCTCTTCAGGCTCAGACATGTTTCCGGGTATTAATATGGGTTGGAACAATATATCATATTATCCTTCCGTTTTTAAATGATGAAAAGATTATCGTCAGGCATGCATGCTGAAATCAGCTCTCTCTCAGGATCTGATTTGCAGGTAATGCCGTTATGATGATCCATTGGAATTGAGACATTCTATGATTCAGGCTGAGGGGACCTGAGTATAGACGGGAAAAGACGACCAGCTTTGTATTAACGCATAGAAAAGCAGTAAGAACGCAAATCGTTCCTTCAGGTTCATACGGTGAGTTTGACTGGCAGTGATAGAGTGAACACCGCTCCACCTTCTGCGGGACATTCACAGGCGAAAGTCCCCTCATGTTTATGCACAACGATATCGTACGAAATGCTGAGCCCGAGTCCAGTTCCCTCACCCGGCTTCTTGGTTGTAAAAAAAGGGTTGAAAATATGTTCTTTTATCTCCTCAGGGATTCCCTGTCCGTCATCGGATACCGAGCAGTAAACATGTTCAGCAGTCGCCCATGTTTTAATTGCAATTTTTCCCGGAGTCTTCTTTTTTTGAGCCTTGATAGCATGGAGGCTGTTCATGATCAGGTTCAGTATGACCTGATTGATCTGAGATGCATTACAGTTGACCGGTGGCAGTTTTTCAAGTGTTGTTTCAAGAGTGGCGATGGGGATGTATTCGCTCTTGGTGATGTTGATCGTATCCCGAACGGCCTTATTGATATCAAATGGAATTAACGTATCCTGACTATTTTTAAAAGAGAGGTTCCGCATGCTTCGGGTGATGTTCGCAATACGCTCAACTCCATTTTTTGACTCTGCAAGGATTTCCGGAATTTCCATGAGTAACTGATCGATGTTCAGGTTTTTCTCTCTTTCAAGGAGCTGCAATACCTCTTCGGAAATGGCGGGAATGCCGGCTGCTTTTTCAATTATCCGACGGTAATAACCCAGGTGCTCAAGAAGATCGTTAAAATTGTTACTGAGGTTATATTCATTGAGAGTAAGAAAATTGAGGGGATTGTTTATTTCATGGGCAATTCC
>CAIVCU010000196.1 GCA_903904495.1 uncultured Chlorobiaceae bacterium | reverse complement strand
GTTTAAAGCAACGCATCATAAGCTTTGGAAATATTATGGAACAGGAAGTCCCGGTTATCATTCACGGCCATGACACAGTGGATCCGGTAAAGGAACCGCAGAGCGAGAGCTTCATTCCGGAACAGGTCAAAGAGATAGGTGAAACTCTCTCGGAAGCATTTTCCCGTTTCAAAGAGAGTGAGTCGTATGATCTGCTTCTTAAAAGTGCAGAAAAAGCAAAAGAGTACATTGTTAAAAACCCTGCTCAGGCAATGCTATACACCCTCGGTGCAGGTGCCTTGTTCGGACTTTTGATGAGAAAAAAGCGTTAACAGGCATTTATTGACGACCCTATGATGAACCGCCCAGAGGAAAAGGTTCCGGCCAGACCGAAAGAAAAAAACAACCATACCGGAATCCATAAAATCATTGAAGATAATGCAACGTCAACCTATGAAGACGTTATAGAGATAATAGAAGCAAAAATCGAACTGGTCAAAATTGAATTGACTGAAAAGATCTCGCTTGTATCTGCTGCTGTGATTCTTGGCGTGATACTGATTATCGGCATTGCTTACATGATCACTACCTTCGCATTGCTCACAGGAGAACTTCTGGGTCATCCTTTTCTGGGTTATCTCTTTGTAAGCCTTATTTTTCTTTCATGCTTTGTTTTTTTTGCAAAATTCAAGCCTTTGCTTCTGAAAAACATGCTCCAAAACATTTTCTTATCGGTCAATGACTACAAAAAATGATCCTTTAAACAGCATTCAGGCACGGATAGAAGAGCTGCAGAACACTATTGCTGAAAAGGAAAAACAGATCAAGTCGAGAGCTCTGGATTTATCAGATAATCTTAAAGCTGAACTTGCACCCATGGAGATTGTCAAAAAATACCCCTTTCAGACAGCCGGAATAACCTTTGTATCCGGTTTGCTTATAACAAGGACCTTACGAGGACGCAAAACCACCCCATCGACGGAAAAACCGGACTGTTATCCTGCTCCATCACAGAGAAACAGTGCCCTTTACACGTTAGGACTGGATGTACTGCGCTCTGCAAAGGATCTTGGGTTCAGTTACCTTCAGAAATACATAGACAGGAAGCTCAAGTAATCTGCGCATTGCGTCCTGCATATTGTCCTTTACCTGAACGCCTTCCCCATTCGTGGCTGCCATATGACAACCTGACTTTTATTACAGAAATTCCGTACTTTATTTGATAAAGTAATTGATGATTTCGGGCTCTAAGGAAAGCAGTCGCCATCGATATCATCGGGAGCAACAGATTTTCAGACATGCTCTTAACCAGTTTAATTTCAGGGCATTACACCCGACTATGACCATCCAGCATACCCCTTCAGCAGTTCAAAGCAAGGAACACTTTTATGTCAACAGGAATGCCCGGAAACTTTTTCATCTGACTGATCCTGAATTCCTCTCTTTACCTGTCTCCGGTCAGGAAAGCTTTAAACAAGCTGAGAAACAGACCGGCATCATCAACGACTTCCTGATAAAACAGAAAGGTGCCGAGGCAAAACCGGTTCTTCCTGCACAGTTCAACGGTATGAAGCTTCTGCATGAACTGTTTCACTATATCATGACCTCTTCGATGGCTGCCCGGCAGCCGACCCTGCTTGAAAATGCTTATGTAAAATTTGAAGCGGAAATTTCAAAAACGCAATCCACAGAGTACCTGACAAGGTTTATCAGTGCATTTCCTACAGAAAAAGTTTACGCAGGATCTGAAACACCCATAACATGGCTGAACAGACAGAACAACAAAAAATATCTGCTTGAGGAGTCTTTTCTTGTCTGGCTTAATTCACAAAATCCGGCTCTTGATCAGTTTTCTGAACTTTTGACTGATCAGAAGGTGATGAAGGAAGAGGCATACCTGAAACTGATTCTGACAATGCAGAACTCAATGAAGGCGATGGGGCCGGTAGGAGCCGGCAGTATCGACCTTATTGACCTGCTTACCGAACCGATACGGCATGCTCCGTCATCTATCCTTGCGCAGCTCCGCTATATCCAGCTGAAATGGTCGGACCTGCTGGTACAATCTCCTCTCTGGTCATTGCTGCCCTCAGCTATTGATCTGATTGAGGATGAGGATAAGTACCTGTTTTTCGAGAAAATTGCCCGCACAGAGGATGCCGGCAAGGAGAATCACTTTTTTGAAAAACAGGCCCATATACCGAGTTACACCACCTCTGATGATGACGCTCCGGCAAATTACTCCACCGATTCATCATGGATGCCTGAAGTGGTCATGCTGGCAAAAAGCACCTACGTCTGGCTGGACCAGCTCAGCAAACTTTACCGGCGTCCTATAAACCGGCTGCAGGATATTCCCGATGCCGAACTGGACAGCATGGCTGATCGAGGCTTTACGGCTTTATGGCTGATCGGTATCTGGCAACGAAGCTACGCCTCACAAAAAATCAAACAACTGCAGGGGAACCCTGAAGCAAAAGCATCGGCGTATGCGCTTGAAAAATATGATATATCTGAAGATATTGGTGGCTATGAGGGCTATGAGAACCTCAGGCACAGGACTTCGATTCGAGGAATCCGTCTTGCAAGCGATATGGTTCCGAACCACACAGGAATGGATTCAGAGCTGGTGCGAAACAACCCTGACTGGTTTCTTTCTACACATACTCCTCCGTATTATAATTACTCCTATAACGGGCCGAATCTCAGTAGTGACTCCCGCTACGGCATTTACCTTGAAGATGGATACTGGAACCGTTCAGATGCTGCGGTGACCTTTAAACGGGTTGACTACCTCTCGGGCGACACACGATATATCTATCATGGCAATGACGGCACCATCATGCCCTGGAACGATACGGCTCAGCTGAACTTTCTCAGTCCAGAAGTGCGTGAAGGGGTCATTCAACAGATCCTGCATGTCGCAAGGATGTTTCCCATCATCCGTTTTGATGCCGCCATGGTGCTTGCAAAACGGCACATTCAGCGCCTCTGGTTTCCCCTCCACGGCCAAAGCGGCGGTGTACCTTCACGTTCGTCATGTGCAATGAGCATGGCGGAATTTGATGCTGCTATTCCTGAGGAGTTCTGGCGTGAAGTGGTTGACCGGATTCAACGGGAAGTACCGGACACCCTGCTGCTGGCTGAAGCATTCTGGATGCTTGAAGGGTATTTTGTCCGGACGCTTGGAATGCACCGGGTCTATAACAGTGCTTTCATGCACATGCTCAAAAAAGAGGATAATGCCGAGTACCGGTATCTGATCAAAAACACGTTAGAGTTTGATGCTGAAATCCTCAAGCGGTATGTCAACTTCATGAATAACCCTGATGAAGATACAGCCATAGCCCAGTTCGGCAGAGGAGATAAATATTTCGGCGTCTGCATGATGATGCTGACCATGCCCGGACTTCCAATGTTCGGCCACGGACAGGTAGAGGGTTTTACAGAAAAATACGGTATGGAATACGCCAGGGCCTATTATGATGAACAGCCTGACGAAAACCTCGTTGCACGACACTATCGCGAGATTTTTCCCATCATGAAAAAGCGTCCGCTTTTTGCTGAGGTTCGCCATTTTTTCCTTTATGATGTCTATTCACCTGAAGGCAGTGTCAATGAAAATATTTATGCCTATTCTAACCGCCTCGGTGATGACAAAGCTCTTGTGGTCTTCAACAACCGCTTTGAACACGCCAGTGGCTGGATTAAAACATCGGCAGGCTACCGCCAGAATGATGAAATCCGGCAGAGTTCACTGATTGACGGGCTCAACCTGAGTCATGAGAAGGACACCTTTGTTATTTTCAGAGATCATGCGAGTGGAATGGAGTTTATCCGTTCCAACAGAGAGATTGCTGACAACGGACTGATGGTGGCTCTGGACGGTTACAAGTACAATGTATTCCTTGAATTCAGGGAAGTTCACCCTTCAAGACTCCGCCCTTATGACCGGCTCTCTCTTGAACTCAACGGCTGTGGAACCGACTCAATCGAACACGCTGTGCTTACCATGAGCCTTTCGCCAATTCACCGGTTAGTGGCAGCATTTCTTTCTCCTGAACAGCTTGTCCCTTCGCTGGCAGAACTGCATGACGAAAAGGAGGCGCTCGCATTTGAACAATCAATTGGATTACTTCTTGAACGTGTTGCTCTGCAGTTCAGTGAACTTTTGGAAAAGACTCTTGACCTTCCTGAAAATCTTGCCGTACAGGCATCAGAACTCTACCGCAGAGCTGATCTTCTTGCTGAGCTACTGCCCTGCCAGCCTGACTCTCGCAAACTTCAGACAGCCCTCGGCTTGAGCAGTCCGAGTCGGTCGGACTATTTCATGATTGTCAGACAGTGGATTGTACTGGATACACTGCAGAAGATGACGGACATAACTGTAGTAGAAAGCTCAAACCTTATCGACAACTGGCTGATGCATAATGCACTGGTCTCCATCTATCCGGAAAAAGGGGCTATCGGTATTCCTGGTGACTTCCTGCCTGACCTTTTCTGCTGCATGCTCAATCAGAAACCTGTGCTTCTACCGGATGATCCCGAACCACGGCTGCACGCTCTTTTACAGACTCTCTATGCTTTAGAGAAAATGCATCTCGGACGAATGCTGCAGTTCGATGAACGACATCATAAACTATGGTTCCGTGAACACCGCTTCAGTGTACTGATGGCATGGCTTACCCTGCAGGAGCTGCT